>DFHP01000005.1:18476-23937 GCA_002371335.1 Eubacterium sp. UBA3720 | reverse complement strand
GCTGACCCGAATCCCGCGCCAGGTCTTGCGAGCGGGACTTGAAATATTGAACATATTAAGAAAAGGATGCGCGCAGCGCATTCGATCAATAAGCAGGAGGCAATAATCATGGCAAAAAATGTTAATTATGGTGCTGATGCAAGAGAAGCATTGGTCGTAGGTATTGATAAACTGGCAAACGCAGTCCGCGTTACGCTTGGACCGAAGGGAAGAAACGTTGTTCTTGACAGAGCTTACGGTACTCCTCAGATCACAAACGACGGCGTTACGATCGCAAAAGAAATCGAACTTGAGGACGGTTTCGAGAACATGGGCGCAATGCTTATCACAGAAGTTGCATCCAAGACAAACGATGTAGCCGGCGATGGTACTACTACGGCGACAGTTCTTGCACAGGCTATGATCCATGAGGGAATCAAGAATCTGGCAGCAGGCGCTAACCCGATCGTTCTGAGAAAAGGAATGAAGAAAGCTACAGATAAAACAGTAGAGGCCCTGAAGGCAATGAGCCAGAAGGTAAGCAGCAAGAATCAGATCGCCAGAGTCGCAGCAGTATCTTCAGGCGACGATGAAGTCGGAGAGCTGATTGCAGACGCAATGGAAAAGGTTTCCAATGACGGCGTTATCACGATCGAAGAGTCAAAGACGATGCAGACAGAGCTTGATGTTGTTGAAGGTATGGAATTTGACCGTGGATATCTGTCAGCTTACTTTGCAACAGATATGGAAAAAATGGAAGCAGAGCTGGAGAATCCGTTTATCCTGATCACAGACAAGAAGATCTCCAATATTCAGGATCTCCTTCCGATCCTTGAGCAGATCGTGAAAGCAGGACAGAGCCTGCTGATCATTGCAGAGGATGTAGAGGGCGAAGCTCTTTCAACTTTGATCGTAAACAAACTTCGCGGTACATTCAAGGTAGCTGCTGTTAAAGCACCTGGTTACGGCGACAGAAGAAAAGATAATCTGCAGGATATCGCTATCCTGACAGGCGGTACTGTTATTTCTTCAGAGGTAGGCCTTGAGCTTAAGGATACAGATCTTTCTATGCTTGGAAGAGCTAAATCCATCAAAGTCAAAAAAGAAGGAACAGTCATCGTTGACGGCCTTGGCGACAAACAGGCGATCGCTGACAGAGTTGCACAGATCAAGGGTCAGATCGCTGAGACAACATCTGAATTTGATAAAGAGAAGCTTCAGGAAAGACTGGCTAAGCTTTCAGGCGGCGTTGCTGTTATCCGCGTAGGAGCTGCTACAGAGACTGAAATGAAGGAAGCTAAGCTTCGTATGGAAGATGCTCTGAATGCGACACGCGCGGCTGTAGAGGAAGGAATCATCGCAGGCGGCGGTTCAGCTTATATCCATGCTGCAAAAGAGCTGAATGATTTTGCGGCAGGTCTTGAAGGAGATGAAAAAACAGGCGCAATGATCATTATCCGCGCACTGGAGGCTCCGCTGAAAACGATCGCCGAGAATGCAGGTCTTGACGGATCCGTTATCGTGAATAAAGTCAAAGAGTCTGAGGTGGGCGTTGGTTTTGATGCATATAAAGAGAACTATGTAAATATGGTCGAGGCAGGAATTCTTGATCCTGTTAAGGTAACCAGAAGCGCTCTTCAGAATGCAACAAGTATTTCCTCATCACTGCTTACGACAGAGGCGGCTGTTTCCACTATCAAAGAGCCGATGCCTCCGATGCCGCAGCAGGGTATGGGCGGAATGATGTAATCTGACACAATGAGAATTCTTCGAAAGTTTTTCGCAAAAAGACACATGTAATTGAACGACAGACAAACAGCCTTTGAAATGGTTGTTTGTCTGTTTTTTTGTTAAAAGTAAACTAAACTTTTCCGTTTTGTAGAAAAATTTTTTAAGAGATTTACTGAAATTAGTTCTTGTTATCGGAAAATCGTTTTGTTATCATAGTTAGAAATTGTAGGATTTGAGAAAAGAGTAATAAACAGTTAACTTTTTCTTGGATAGTATTCAAAGACGATTTATTAAAGATTAAGGAGATTGACATGGCATTTTATTACGAGGAACCATCGCGCACATTTGGAGAGTATCTTTTAGTACCGGGTTATTCATCATCTGAATGCATTCCGGACAGAGTAAGCCTTAAGACACCGCTCGTTAAATATCGTAAAGGCGAAGAGGAAAGCCCGATTCAGATGAACATTCCCATGGTATCTGCGATCATGCAGTCTGTATCCGGCGACAGACTCGCCATTGCGTTAGCTAAACAGGGCGGTATTTCTTTTATATACGGATCACAGAGCGTCAGATCCGAGGCAGATATGATCCGCCGCGTTAAATCATACAAGGCAGGTTTTGTTACAAGTGATTCCAATCTTTCGCCTGATGCGACTCTTGCCGATGTCCTTGAACTGAAGGCGCGTACCGGACACTCTACGGTAGCCGTCACAGAGGATGGTTCCGCCCACGGAAGACTGGTGGGAATCGTAGCATCGAGAGATTACAGGGTCTCTCGTATGTCAACAGACGTTAAGGTTTCCGAGTTCATGACACCTATTGATAAACTGATCACGGCTCCTGATACAACGTCTCTCCATGACTGTAATAATATTATCTGGGATAATAAGATCAATTCACTTCCGTTGATCGATAAGGAAGGAAATCTCCAGTATATCGTTTTCCGAAAGGATTATGACAGTCATAAGGAGCATGTCAATGAGCTCCTGGATGCGAATAAAAGCTATGTGGTAGGCGCAGGTATCAATACAAGAGACTATGCCGAGCGTGTTCCTGCACTGTTGGAGGCAGGAGCTGATGTGCTTTGCATCGATTCATCAGAGGGCTTCTCCGAGTGGCAGAGCAGAACGATCAGCTGGATCCGTGAGCATTACGGCGATACAGTAAAAGTAGGTGCCGGCAACGTTGTAGACCGTGAGGGATTCCGTTTCCTGGCTGAGGCAGGAGCTGATTTTGTAAAGATCGGTATCGGCGGAGGTTCTATCTGTATCACAAGAGAGACCAAAGGTATCGGACGCGGTCAGGCGACGGCTGTCAAAGAGGTCGCTGCCGCAAGAGATGAGTATTATAAAGAGACGGGAATTTATGTTCCGATTTGTTCTGACGGCGGTATCGTTCATGATTACCACATCACCCTTGCGCTTGCAATGGGAGCTGATTTTGTAATGCTGGGACGTTATTTTGCAAGATTTGATGAGAGCCCGACGAACCGTGTGCGTATCAACGGCAACTACCTGAAAGAGTACTGGGGAGAAGGTTCCAACCGTGCCCGCAACTGGCAGAGATATGACCTTGGCGGAGCAAGCAAGCTTTCTTTCGAAGAGGGCGTAGACAGCTATGTTCCTTATGCGGGTCCTCTGGACGAAGGCGTACAGTCTACATTGTACAAAGTAAGATCTACAATGTGCAATTGCGGCGCACTCAGTATTTCGGAACTGCAGGAGAAGGCAAGGCTGACAGTTGTATCTTCCACATCTATTGTAGAAGGAAGCAGTCATGACGTCATCCTGAAGAATGGAGCTCCTTCATACGAATAACAGTGTTTTTCGATCCTCTTCTAAGCAGTAAACGCGTGGAAGGGGATCTTTTTATCTCAGTGTGAGAAGATCCCCGCTTCTTAAGCGGCTGGTTATGACAAGTTCGTATCAGCGGGAATCCAATCTCCCGCTGAGATAAACGCTCCGCGAGGATGCACAGGGATTCGGTTTGGAAGATGTCAGCTGAAGCTGGCCCGAATCCCGCGCCAAGTCTCGCGAGCGAGATTTGAACATGAGTATAATGACCTGCAGCGGAAATACCGGCTTGGCGGAGTATTAAATGCGGCTGCATCTTTATGATGCCCGGTTCAGAAAGAAATAATATGAAAAAATCTCGTAAGAAAAAAATAATTCCGGCAGTGATCATCCTGGCCGTGCTGGTATTGGTTTTGGCGGTCATCATATTTGCGGTGCAAAGAAAAAGAGGAATATCCGATGATTTTTCCTGGGATTCGTATCGGGGCGGCGAGCTGGAGCGTCCGGAACTGGATGTGCAGCTTTTGACGCCGAATGAATATTCCAGACCGCAGATCGCCCTGAATCAGATCAACGGGATCGTGATCCATTATACGGCAAATCCGGGCGCGTCCGCGCAGGATAACAGGAATTATTTTGAAAACCTTCAGAATGGAAGTTCAGGGACACATGCCAGCAGTCATTTTATTGTCGGGCTGGATGGGGAAATCATACAGTGCATACCCAGTACAGAAATATCCTATGCTTCTAATGACCGAAACACGGATACACTGGCGATCGAATGCTGTCATCCGGATGAAACAGGAGAGTTTACCGATGAGACATATGATTCGTTAGTATATCTGACTGCCTGGTTATGTCTGAATTTTGATGTGGATCCTGACCAGGTGATCAGGCATTATGATATCACCGGAAAAGACTGCCCGAAATATTTTGTGGAACACGAAGATGCATGGGAGCGTTTCATTGCAGATGTGAAAAGTACGATAGAGGGGGCGTGAACATTATCTCTGCCACTGAAAATATAAAGATCTGAAAAACTGAAAAGACCTTCTGGAACGCCGCTTATCGAAAGCGCCGTTTCAGAAGGTTTATCTCATTGCGATACTACCCCCGCTTATTAAGCGGCGGGTTATCGAAGAAGGTTACAGTTCTGCGTATCCGTAGCTGTTTACAAGAGCTTTGATCGGAACTTTTGCCTTGCAAAGAGGACAGTTCTGCTGTGAGAAGGTGGAGTAATCCGGAACGTCATTTTTTTCAAAAATAGCGTTGACCGGCATACCGTCAATATCGCTGATCGCGCTGAAAATAGCAGAAGCGCCGCTGACCTTTGCGCCATAGTAAGCCAGCGTATTGATCACGCTGCGGAGAGTGCCGCCTGTTGTAACGCTTCCCAGAAGGATAAGAACATTCTTTCCTTTCAGGGTGATCTTATAATTATCGCGGAAAATGATCTGTCCGCCCGTGGTATATTCCGGATGAATAACATAGAGCGTTTTATGCGCGTTGTAGGAAAGAATACCTACTTCTGTCAGTTTTTCTGACAGATAGCAGCCGATGACATCCATACCGTCCATACAAAGGATAGTATCAACAGGAGTGCTTGTAGAATAGCTTTTCGCCATCAGTTCAGCAACTTTCTTTGCGTCACTGCATCTGGTCTTCAGTGTAGTGATGTCAAGGTAACTGGTAATATGAGAGTTTACTGTCGCAAAATGTCCGTTTATGGCGTGGATATTAATGCGATGATCTTTTGCAGAATAAATTGTGGTCATTTCTAAGCTCATATAAAAACCTCCTTTGTGGACAGATGTCAGAATATATTGCTACATTGAACTTTGATATCTGTAATTATATCATCATTGTAAGAATAAAATCAACAAAAGTGATGAAAAACGCATATAAATGAGTGCAATTTTTGTAAAAAAGCAATGAAACCGGGGACGGAGACAAGT
>DFHP01000005.1:3578-18376 GCA_002371335.1 Eubacterium sp. UBA3720 | reverse complement strand
CTTGTCTCCGTCCCCGGTTTCATCTTGCATAAATATAAATATTGATGTATATTTATACATGTTATCGGCGAGAGGCGAGAGACGCGAAGGAATGCGGCAGCGGAGAGTTTGAAGGAAACGGTGATAACGTCAGCCGGTATCCAGGTAAAACGAAGGCTGGAGAATAAATATTCGAAGTTTTAACTTTACATATTTGCGAAGCGGGTTTATCCTTTAAATTACTGCGGCTGCAGTTTTATGAGTTGTTTTAAAGAAGAGCTTTTTTCGTAAGAAAAAGTATTCTGTAAAAATATCAGATTATAAGAATAAATGCATATTAATTGGAGGAAGCTATGATCAGAGCTGGAATTATAGGGGCTACAGGTTATGCCGGAGCAGAGATCGTCCGGATTCTGCTGGCACATAAGGAGGTAGAGCTGGTCTGGTATGGCTCAAGGAGCTATGTGGATCAGAAATTCTCGTCAATATATGGAAATATGTTTAAAATCGTAGAGAATATCTGTAAAGCAGATGATATAGAGGCTCTGGCGGAAGAGGCTGACGTTATTTTTACGGCGACGCCCCAGGGACTTTGCGCGTCCATAGTGAACGAGGATGTTTTGTCAAAAACAAAAGTAATCGATCTTTCAGCCGATTTTCGTCTGAAGGACGTGAAGGTATATGAGCAGTGGTATAAGATAGAACATAAGGCGCCTCAGTATATAGATGAAGCGGTCTACGGACTTTGCGAGATCAACAGAGAGGATGTAAAAAAAGCCCGCATCGTGGCTAATCCCGGCTGCTACACGACGTGTTCCATTCTCAGTATGTATCCGCTGGTAAAAGAAGGGCTTGTAGATGTGAACAGTATCATCGTAGACGCAAAATCCGGAACATCCGGCGCGGGACGTTCAGCTAAGACCGCGAATCTCTTCTGCGAAGTGAATGAGAATATTAAGGCCTATGGCGTTGCTTCACACAGGCATACGCCTGAGATCGAAGAGCAGCTGACCTATGCGGCAGGTGAGCCTGTCATGATCAATTTTACGCCGCATCTGGTACCGATGAACCGCGGCATACTGGTGACCGCTTATGCAGCGCTGAAAGATCCTGAGATCACATATGAAAAAGTACGTGCCGCATATGAAAAATACTATGGAAATGAATATTTCATTCGACTCCTGGATAAAGATGTCTGCGCCGAGACCCGCTGGGTGGAGGGCAGCAATTTTGTCGACATAGGATTCAAGATCGATCCGAGGACGCACAGGATCATCGTAATGGGAGCTTTGGACAATCTGGTTAAAGGAGCTGCCGGACAGGCCGTTCAGAACATGAATTTGATGTTTGGTTTTGATGAAAACGAAGGACTGCGGATGCCGCCGGTATTCCCGTGATCCGACAGAAGAGAGGTACAGTCATGGTTAAACAGAAATATCTGGAAAAGGCGGAAGTGCTGATCGAGGCACTGCCGTATATTCAAAGGTTCAACAGAAAAGTCATTGTGGTGAAATACGGCGGAAGCGCCATGATCGATGAGGAACTGAAGCGCAATGTCATTAAAGACGTGGTAATGCTGAAGCTCTGCGGATTCAAACCCATAATCGTCCACGGAGGCGGAAAGGAGATCTCACGCTGGGTAGGAAAGGTAGGAATGAAACCCAGATTTGTCAACGGACTCCGGGTGACGGACGAAGATACGATGGAGCTGGCGGAGATGGTCCTGAATAAGGTGAACAAGGAGCTCGTCAGTATGGTGCAGTCCCTCGGAGTTAAAGCAGTCGGCATAAGCGGAAAGGACGGAAGACTGCTCCAGTGTGAAAAAAAGCTGTCAGACGGGGAAGATATAGGATTTGTAGGAAATGTGGTAAAAGTAGAACCAAAGATCCTGCAGGATCTCTTAAAAGATGATTTTCTGCCGATCGTCTGCCCGATCGGTGCCGACGATCATTTCCACTCCTATAATATTAACGCGGATGATGCGGCAAGCGCGATCGCCGAGGCAATGAGCGCCGAAAAACTGGCGTTCCTCAGTGATATTGAAGGTGTGTTTTATGATATAAACGACAGTTCTTCCCTGATATCAGAGCTCGGCGTTTCCGAAGCTCAGAAGCTGATCGAGGACGGTATTGTAGCGGGCGGAATGATACCGAAACTGCAGAACTGCATTTCAGCGATTGAGAACGGCGTATCCAGGGTTCATATTCTGGATGGCCGTATTCCACATTGCCTGCTGTTGGAGATATATACGAATAAGGGAATCGGCACGGCCATTCTCGGCGACGAAGAGGAGAAGTTTGATAATGACAACAAATGAATACAAGGAAATGTCAGAGAAGTATTTGCTTCATACCTATAATCGTTATCCTGTCGTTCTCGAAAAAGGCGAGGATGTTTATCTTTATGACACGGATGGAAATAAATATCTGGATTTTGCCGCGGGCATCGCGGTATATGCGCTGGGATACAGCAACAAAAAATTTGCTGACGCGCTGAAAGATCAGATCGACAAGGTGATCCACACCTCAAATCTGTATTATAATGTGCCGACGGCGCTTGCTTCCGAAAAGCTCGCCAAGGCGACGGGCCTGGACAAGGTGTTCTTTACGAACAGCGGCACCGAGGCCATCGAGGGGGCGATCAAGGTTGCCAGGAAATATGCATGGCTAAAGGAGGGAACCACGGACCATGAGATCATTGCCATGAGGCACTCATTCCACGGACGTTCTCTCGGTGCGCTTTCTGTCACAGGAAACGACCACTATCAGGAACCTTTCAGACCGCTGATAGGGGGAATCAGATTTGCTGATTTTAACGATCTTGACAGCGTGAGATCACAGATCACGCAAAAGACGTGCGCCATAATCCTGGAGACGGTCCAGGGCGAAGGCGGTATTTATCCGGCGGATAAGGAATTTATACAGGGAGTGCGCAGGCTCTGTGATGAAAATGACATCCTGATGATCCTGGACGAGATCCAGTGCGGTATGGGACGTACGGGTACAATGTTTGCATATCAGGACTACGGCATTCTTCCGGATGTGGTTACGTGCGCGAAAGCTATCGGCGCAGGTATCCCCGTGGGTGCGTTTGTCCTGAATAAAAAGACGGCGGAGAATTCTCTGGTTCCGGGAGATCACGGAACAACGTACGGCGGAAATCCTCTTGCCGCAAGAGCTGTCAGTACGGTACTGGATATCTATAAAGAGGACGGGATCGTGGAACATGTCAATGAAATCACGCCTTATCTGGAGAAGAAGCTTGATGAGCTTGCGCAAAAATACGACTTCATCACGGGACGCAGAGGTAAAGGTCTGATGCAGGGGCTGATTGTGGCACCGGAGTATAAGCCGGGAGAGATCATCAATACGGCCAGAGAAAACGGGCTGCTGATCATCAGCGCGGGAACGGATGTGCTTCGTCTGGTACCGCCTCTTGTGATCACCAAAGCTCACATCGATGAGATGGCAGAAAAGCTGGATGCGGCTCTTGCGCAGACAGCATCAGAAAAAAAATGACAGAAAAAAAAGTTCCGGACTTGCGGTCCGGAACTTTTTGATATCATTGGAATTACTTTCGTTTCCTGTGAAACAATCAATCATTTATTTCGCCGCTTCGCAGATAAGATCGATACACTTGTCCATTCCCAGGAAACTGCTGCTCAGGCAGATACCGTAATTTCTGGCCTCGCCCCAGTTTCTGTCAGTCACATACTTATAATTGATGGCGCGTTTTTTATCAAAAGTTTTCATTTCCTTCAGCGCTTCGTCTCTGGACAGATCAAAAAGCTTCATTAGGCGTTCCGCCCTGAAATCATGGGAAGCATGAACAAAAATATTCAGACAGTGCGGACGGTTTCTGAGTATATAGTCAGCGCTGCGTCCTACGATCACACAGGGGCCTTTGTCCGCAGCCTCATTGATGATGTCTCTCTGCGCGTTGAACAGCATGTCATCAATGGAATAGCCTCTCTGGTCGCGGCTCACAAATGCGTAGGAAAATATACTGGTGGAAAGAGAATACTCGCTTTTCTGCTTGATATAGTCTTTTGCAAGACCTGTTCTCTCTGCGGCCTCTGTAATAAGGACCTCGTCTAAGTATTCATAGCCGAGACGTCTGGCTACTTCTTCACCTATTGCCCGGCCTCCGCTGCCGTGCTGGCGGCTGATCGTAATGATAGTTTTACTCATAAATACTCCTTTCCGCCGCAGCTGCGGCATGAGACGTATAATACATTCTTTTTTTTATTTTACCCCAATTTTGCCAATTTGTCTTTATTTATTCTTTTCATGAAAAGGACAGAGATCAAAAGGGAAGCACCCTCGGCAATGATGAATGTAAGCCAGATCATCCAGGTTCTGGAAATATCAGCTCTGGCAGCAAGAGAGAACCCATATGCTACAGGCAGCACGAACAGAGCCTGACGGCAGATCGATACGGCCAATGACGCGGGGCCGGCGTCGAGAGCCTGAAATACTCCCTGGAAAGCCACGTTTGCGCCTGCAAATACAAGACTCAGGGAAATGATCCTCATACATCCTGTGCAAAGATCCTGCGTCGTGCCGGAAAGTCCGAAAACAGACGATAAAGGTCCTGCGAACGCCTCCAGAAGGATCGTTCCCGCCAGCATTACGACACAGGTGTATAAAAGACCGTATTTAATGCCGTCTTTGATACGGCCCCGGTCCTGCATTCCGTGATTGAAAGATACGATAGGAGTGATCGCGTCTCTCAGCCCGAATGCGGCAAAAAGTATAAACTGCTGGATCTTATAATAAAGACCATAAGCGGTTACCGCTGCTTCATCTACGCGGACGAGGATCAGGTTCAGTCCGTAAGTCATCATGGACATCAGTGCCTGGGCAATGATCGCGGGAAGACCGATGGAATAAATGCCTCTGATCAGGTTTTTGTCCGGTTTCATATATGAAATGCCGTTCTTTATCTCCGTGTTTTTTGTAAGATGGAAAGCAAGTGCCAGAACAAATGATACAATCTGTCCGATGACGGTAGCCAGGGCGGCGCCTATTACTTTCAACTCCGGGAAACCCAGAAGACCATAGATCAGGATCGGATCCAAGATGATATTTGTCAGCGCCCCGCTGACCTGAGCTATAGTAGAGTATGTGCTGAGCCCGGTCGCCTGCAGTGTTTTTTCCATAATCGTAAAGAAAACGATACCTGCGGAGATGATACAGCATATGCGCAGATAGCTGACCGCCATGGAAATGATCTCGGGATTTTCCGACTGAGACCTGACGTAAGCCGGGACAAGGAAGATTCCGAAAAGCATAAATGCACTCATGATCAGAATTCCGAGAAATTCCGCGTTTCCTGCAACGCGGCTCGCTCTTTCGGGATCTTTCCGGCCAAGACATTTGGACATAAGAGCGTTCGTACCGACGCCGGTACCGACGCTGATGGCTACCATCAGCATCTGGACGGGAAACGCCAGTGTGAGTGCATTCAGGGCAGCCTCACCGATATCTTTCATGTTTGAAACAAAAGCGCTGTCAACGATATTGTAAAGCGCCTGCATCATCATGGACAGGATCATCGGCACGCCCATTGAAAGCATAAGTTTATTGACCGGTTCGGTGCCCATCCGGTTAGATTTTGGTTGTGTAGACATAGATACCTCCTTAAATCAGATAGAAAGATTCAGACAAAGAAGCCTCCGGACATTCTTATCCTGCGCGGCCCAAAGTTCAGGGCATGCCTCTTTCTTTACGTCAGACTGATATGTTTGTCTGTTCAAATACTGCATATTTCGACTTTAACGCCAAAAAAAAAGAGCGCAGGTCCTGATCCGGACTTACGCTCTTACTGCAGCTCAATCGAATGTATTCTAACAAAAAAAGAAGAAAAAAGTCAATAAGGAAAATTTATATATCACGCAGCACGTAACTTCTCACGTATCCGATATAATACAGCGATCCGAAAGCGAGTATGACATCTTCTTTGCCGGCCTCCCCAAGGGCTGCTTTGACGGCGTCCGCGATTGAGTCGTGGAATACGGCGTCGGCGCCCATGGAATTCAGAACAGCCGCAAGCTCTTCGCCCGGAAGTGACCGGGGATTAGGCACGGTCACCGTGTGAAATTTTCCGGCAAAGGGAAGGATCTGTGTAAGCATCGCACGATAGTCTTTATCCGCCAGAACGCCGATGATCATGATCAGCTTCTTTCCCGGAAAATACTGCTTGAGACTTTCGGACAGCGCACGGATACCATCCGGATTATGTGCCCCGTCGATGACAAAGGCAGGAGCTTTGCGGAGCACTTCAAAACGGCCCGGCCACCGCGCCATGGAAACGCCGTTGGCGATACTCTGAACAGTAATGTTTTTAAAGCCACGTTTTTTTAAAACCAGCGCAGCCAGGACCGCCAGCGCGGCGTTCTTTGGCTGATAGGTTCCCGCAAGAGAGGTATGAAGAGAAAGAGCACTGCCCGGAGCTGTGTCAGCAGCTATAAAAGGGATTGTGAAATCCTGTCCGTCCAGCGAGCATGAGAGCAGCCGGATATCTTCATCTTTCACGACATGGAGAGGGGCGTGAGATCTTTCGCAGGCCAGTCTTATGACTCCCATGACCTCATCCGGCTGACCGGCGCAGACTACATCACAGCCGGGCTTGATAATGCCGGATTTTACGGCGGCGATAGAAGGAAGATCGCTGCCAAGAAAAGCTGCGTGATCCATGGAAATGTTTGTAATAACAGCGGCTTCGGGGGAAGGTATGACGTTTGTGGCGTCCCCTTTCCCGCCCATCCCTACCTCAAGGATAACAATATCACACTGTTCGGACAGAAAATACACAAGCGCAGCGGCAAACAGAGTTTCAAATTCGGTGGTTGATTCATGGCCGTCAAGGAGCATGCGGTCATAGGCAGACTTAACTATCTCCACAGCGCCGCAAAGGCCATCTTTGGAGATCTCATCGTTGTCAATGCGGATCTGTTCTGAGAAGCGCTGAATATAAGGAGAGTTAAAACGGCCGGTCTTCAGACCCGAAGATGTAAGAATGCTGCCGAGGTATGCGGAGACGGAACCCTTTCCGTTCGTCCCCGTGATATGTACAAAGTGAAGCTTTTCCTGAGGATCGCCGAGATAGCGGAGCAGACATTTTACTCGTTCAAGGCCAAGAACCGATCCCATGAAGCCGGTTTTTCGGATAAAACGTAAAGCATCATCATATTTCATGAAAAAAACCTCTGATCATCCGGCCATGTCTATACCGGATATTTTTGGAAGTAATACCCCGGCCGGTCTCAGGATCGCGTAGAGCAGGGCAACGTTAATCGGGAACATGATAACGGTCTTCAGAAGTCTGGAAACAATAACGGTCCAGAAAGGTGTTCCGTAAAGGATCGACAGAAAAAGACTGTTGAGCAGGATGCTGCAGATGACTGTCTCGACGAATACGCCGGCGATAACGCGCGGCAGAGAGATCTTCTTTTTATGGAAGAAGAAGCCGTAGATAACACCGGCGAGGATCGAACTGAAGGTGAAGCCGGGAAAAAATACTCCTGTTGGCTTTACCAGATATGCAAGGATATCGGTCAGTCCGCCGAGGACGCCGCCGACAATGGGACCGTACAGCATCGAACCGACAGTAATCGGAAGAAACTGAAACCGAAGTTCGATCAGCTCTGTTATGGGAATCTTAAAAAAGCCCAAAACTACGGCCACAGCCAGAAGCATGGATACGGTGGTGAGAGTTTTTACGTTTTTAAATTTCTGCATAAAAAAACCTCCTTTGTGAGTTCCGGAGACTACATAAGAGGCATCTTTCTTTCTCATTATGTAGCAGCGGGATGCGATCGCGGAACCGCAAGACTGATTGAGAAATACTCTTCAGAGAATCTTTCATCAGATCTTTTCGTCCGGATGACAACTCCCTGTTCACCCGGCACTTAACGCTCCGTAACCTACTCTGCGTTTGTAGTGGGATCACATGATCCATTCCTCCGTTCACTCGGAAAAGTGATCTGTTTTCCACAATAAAACAACTGCAGAAAATCCGTCAGAAATGAATTCTGTGTCCGAACTTATAATAGCATTTCCACAGGAGTTGTCAACAGTTATATCATTAATAAAAACATCCCGCCTGACATTTCTGATCAGGACAGATATTTACAATGTAAGAAAGAAGCTTTGTCATCAATTATAGGAGTAAATTGTGGGACATGTAAAAGTGGCACGCTTTTTGTAAGAATGTTAAAATATGAAATGAAAAGTACAATTGCCTGTATATCAGTATCGTGACGAGACAGAAAATGCAGCAAACTAAAACTTCCCACATGGCATTTCTGAAACGGTCTGATCATGAAAATTCAAAGTATCGGCCGCAAGCCAAAACCTTTACGATGTTATTTTTCAAGATGACGACTGACCCTTCATCCTGAAGTGGGAAGTTTTTATAACAAAATGTAACAAAAAGTAAGAAGAGATAAGAGGATAATTCTATGGATGAGAATATGCTGAAGAAACTGAACAGAGCTTTTACGATGAACAGATGGTCTCTGGAGTGCTTTCTCGGGGCTGTGATCATGATGTTTACCTGGACACAGCTGGAGAATGTTTACGACAGAAATGCTTTGCCGCTGAAAATTATGGCGACGGCAGTGTTTGCGGCAGGAATCGTATTTTTTATTACGGGAAGGAAAATCGTGAAAGAGCAGGCCTCTTTGCTGAAAAACAGAAAAAAACGTTCTGCGGAAGAAGAGTGGTTTCTTCAGGAGATGACCGGATATGAGGACAGGGACGGTCATGAAAGGCTGTTAAAGAAGATAGAGATGTCTTCTCATAATGAGAGAGCAGAAGCGATCGAAAAGGCGGCGCATAATCCGGGACTGCTGGGGAAATATTTTTCCATCGGAAGGGTATATGCAGCAGGAAACAACCTGCTTTTGGACCGCCTGCCGATCATTGTTTCTCTGGTGATCGCGTTCGTATATATTATGATCGTCAAATGATGCGCGGCGGATCATACTCTGAACCTTAAGTAGTAGAACACATAGAACTGTGCCGCGTATACCACATAGAAGATCCATTTATGGAACGGATGGCTGCTTCCCTTTTTTCCGTTATAGGATAGAAGAAGAGGGATGACGAGAAAAACGCCGGAAGTCCACAGGCACAGTCTTAAAGGATATCCGTTCCCCAGAGGCGTGGATACAGAGTCGATGACAGATATGGCAGCGACAGCCGTATAAAAGAAGGATTTCTTTCTGGAATCATCTCTGAACCTGTAGAAAATGTAAACGAATATCGGTGCGTACAATCCCCAGTCTCCGAAGTAGGTCAGAGAAAACAAGCCCGCCAGGAGCAGAGGCCTGATCCGGAGATCGTTTACGTATCTGCAGACATACAGGAAGAGATAGCTCAGAAAAAGCGTGTAGATCATATTCCAGTCAGTAAAAAGTCTCCGTGTATGCAATGTCCCGTTTAAAGCCAAAGTCCAGGGGATCTGCGTGATCAGCGCAAAGACGCCCAGGCGGAGAGCATACTTTTTATGTGAGCTTGTATGGATAAACCCTTCCGCCAGAAACATGCACATGATCGGCGCTGTAAATCGGCCGAAGCAGCGGAGGATTGAGTAAAGCAGGGTCTGGCGCGGCACCATAAAAAAAGCATAGTGGTCACAGAGCATTGCCGCAAGGGCAATGTATTTTAAAACGGTTCTGTTCAGGGACAGCGGGCGTTCTGTTTTCATATTAAATCCTTTATAAAAATGTGAAGGCATATGGCTTCACTGCTATAAGAGAGGCAGGCGAATTTATGTCAATAGTCGCCCGCCTCGTCTGAAATATTGTGATTGATTATAGAACAAAGTCCGCGAGCGGACTTCAACTCCCCTATGACATAAAAAGGAGCGCGGTTTTTTAAAGAAACCGGCTCCTCTTTCTTTTTATTCTCAGACCTTCGGAAGGCCGGCAAATCCTTTCTCCAGTTCTTCGTCAGTAGGAATATAATCCGACATGGTTCTGTCATTGAACTGCGCATAAGCAGCAAGATCAAAATATCCTGTTCCGGTCAGGCCAAGGATGATCGTTTTTTCCTCACCTGTCTCTTTGCATTTCAGAGCCTCATCGATCGCGCCGCGGATAGCGTGGCTTGATTCCGGAGCGGGAAGGATGCCTTCCGTACGGGCAAAGAGTTCTGCAGCCTCAAATACGCCTGTCTGTTCTACAGCTACCGCCTTCATGTATCCGTCATGATACAGCTGTGAAAGTACCGGGCTCATTCCGTGGAAACGGAGACCGCCGGCGTGATTAGCGGACGGGATGAAGTCGCAGCCCAGAGTATACATTTTTGCCAGAGGAGTAACTTTTCCGGTGTCGCAGAAATCATATGCAAATTTACCCCTGGTGAAGCTTGGGCAGGAAGCCGGTTCAACAGCGATGATCTCATAATCAGCCTCTCCGCGGAGTTTTTCGCCCATGAATGGGGAGATCAGTCCGCCGAGGTTGGATCCGCCGCCGGCGCATCCGATGATGATATCGGGATGAATATCATATTTTTCGCAGGCTGTCTTCGCCTCCATGCCGATGATAGACTGATGCAGGAGGACCTGATTTAATACAGAACCCAGGACATAACGGTATCCTTCTGTTCCGACAGCTGTCTCTACAGCCTCGGAGATAGCGCATCCCAGAGAACCTGTGGTTCCCGGATGTTCGGCGAGGATGCGGCGTCCTACTTCAGTGGTTTCTGAAGGGGACGGAGTGATGCTCGCGCCATAGGTCCTCATGACTTCGCGGCGGAATGGTTTCTGCTCATAGGAAACTTTAACCATAAACACCTTACAGTCAAGTCCCATAAAGGAACAGGACATGGAAAGAGCGGTTCCCCACTGTCCGGCGCCTGTTTCTGTAGTAACGCCTTTCAGTCCCTGTTTTTTTGCATAATAGGCCTGAGCTATGGCAGAATTAAGCTTATGACTGCCGGAAGTATTGTTACCTTCGAATTTGTAGAAAATATGAGCGGGCGTATCCAGCGCTTTTTCAAGGAATACGGCGTGGGTCAGCGGCGACGGGCGGTACATTTTATAAAAATCCTGCACCTCGCCGGGAATATCTATGTAAGGTGTATCATTATCCAGTTCCTGTCTGATCAGCTCATCGCAGAAGATAGGCTGCATTTGTTCAAAGGTCAGCGGCTTTCCCGTTGCCGGATCAAGAAGCGGTGCTGGCTTTACGGGCATATCGGCGCGCAGGTTATACCATGCGGACGGAATTTCGTTTTCTTCCAGATAAATCTTATAAGGTATTTTATCGTACATACTAATCTCCATTCTTCCGCCGTCTCAGCGGCGGCATAAACAGTGATAAAGGCAGAAGGTCGTTTTCTGCTTTATAACACTAATACTCCTTCTGATCCAGGGACATTATGCGCCGGGGTATCTGAAAGAAGGCGTACCTCCGGCGATTCTTCCTATGTTCCTGAAGTATATAAAAAACTTAACATTAATGAATTAAAGTGTCAATGTGAAACGAAAGGGGATTTTTATTTCCATATGAATTTCGGATAAATTGTGGTAGAATAGTTACATTGTTTGCATACACAAATTAATCGTCAGGGGGAGCAAATGGCGAATAATAATAAGATCAAAGATGACGAGCTGAATCATTCAAGAAGATTAAGAAAAGAAAAACTGGCACGAAAACTAAGAATAGAAAAATTCCTGATCATAGTAGGGCTGGTTTTCTGCATGATCCTTACGGGAGTGATCTTAAAGGTAAATAGATTGAGTGCGAAGAACGACCCGAAAGCCGGACAGAGCAGTCAGGCGGCCGGAGTAAAAAGCGGCAGCGCAGAAAAACTATCTGTCGGGGATGAGGAAGAGGATACTGAATCGGAAGCGGACGTTTCATCGTCCGTATCTTTGACAGAACAGACAGCGGAGGAGACAGTACCGGTGGAACCGACGCCTGTACCGGTCGTTACAGAAGTACCGCAGCCGGAGATAGATCCCAGGGCAGACGGCATCCAGGTCGGGATATCTTACATCAGCGAGCTTGCCGGGGACGGGACTCTGACAAAGGATCAGAGCCTGTATTACGATGCAGTTGTCGAAGCCGGCGGCGAACCGGTGTTTCTGCCGCTCGTGACGGATATAGAAAGCGCAAGGGAAGCCTTATCACAGGTGGACTGTGTAGTGATGGCAGGGGGCATGGACATAGATCCTGCGATGTATGGCGAGGAAGCACAGGATACATATCAGCATAACTTTTTTTATCCCAGGGATATTTCCGATTACTGGATGATACAGGAGGCCATCGTTGAAGACAAGCCGATGCTTGCTATATGCAGAGGAATGCAGATGATGAACATAGTGCTGGGTGGGACTTTGATCCAGGATATTCCCAGTGAGATAGGATTGCAGGTCATTCATCAGAACGAAACGGGAGCTGAGTACCATTATATTACCATAGAAGATGGTTCTAAACTGGCTTCGATCATGGGCGATACATATATAAGGGTAAACTCATATCATCATCAGTGCCTGGAGATAGTGCCGGATGTGCTTGAAGTGACCGCGCGGTCAGAGGATGGAGTAATAGAAGCTGTGGAAATGCCGGATTCTTGCGGAAAGAAATTTGTCATGGGAGTGCAGTTTCATCCCGAGTGGATGGTCAGACTGGGAGAATATCAGTTTTTGCCACTTTTTTCTGCGATGATGGATGCGGTATGAACCGGGACTTGATATATAAAGGAAAGCATAATGTCAGAACTGATTGTGATTTTTGATATGGACGGGGTTATTCTGGACACAGAACGGCTGTATTACGAAGGATGGATGACGGCGGCAGAAAAAATGAGGCTTCCTGCCGATATCATGGAACAGGCCGTCGCGCGCTGTATCGGAGTTACTGATGAATACGAGAGGCAGATCATGGAAACCATGTTTCAGGAAGCGGGAGACTACGACCATGACATGGCTTTCCGGTTATGCAGAGAATATTTTTTTCAAAAAATAGATGAAGGAGCAGTTCCCGTAAAAGAAGGGGCGGAAAAGTTCCTTTCCAGATTAAAAAAAGACGGCGCTGTCATAGGTCTCGCTTCTTCCTCTCCGGGATGGCTGATAAAAAAAGAACTGACTGCAGCGGGACTGATTTCATGTTTTTCCGCCATAGTCGCAGGAGATGAAGTAGAAAAAAGCAAACCGGCTCCGGAAATATTTATAAAATGCGCCGAGAAGCTGATGCAGTCCGGAAAAACGGATACCGGCGGTATCTCCGGAAAAGCGGCCGGAGGAAAAGAAGATCAGAAACCCTACTGCCGGCAGGATCGATTTACAGAACTGTGTGAAATGGCGGATATATATGTAATAGAAGATTCTTATAACGGGATAATGGCGGCAAAAGCAGCAGGCTTCCATCCGATCATGATCCCTGACAGGCTGCCCCCGGATCAGCAGATGCAGGAAAACGCAGAAGAGATTTGGGATTCGCTGACGGAACTGAACCGTCGCTGGGATGAGATCATAAAGAGAAACTCCCTTACAGTCTGATTAAGGAAAGAAGGAAAGGAACACATCTCTATGAGATTCTTTTTTGAGAAAAGCAGAGAAGATAATAAAAACAGGAAAAAAGGGAACGCAAAGAAGAGCGGAGACAGAAAAAAAACCGTTCCGGCATCAGGGAAAAGAAGTGAAGTCCGCAGTGAGGAAAATCAGTGGGCAGAATTCGACGGAGAAACAGAAGGTATTATTATTAAGAAGGAAAACCCGATGGTCGGCGTAAGCGTGATTACTGTGGAATATAGTGTGGATGGAGAGGAATATCTGCTGCAGAATGTGGTGCAGCTGAAAAATCCGCCGAAAAGGATATCGGTTTATCCTCCTCTGGAAAAAGGGATCCCGATACTCGGTTCGGTCGAGCCGGGAAGCACGGTCAGAGTTAAATATAAAACAGGATCTCCGGATCAGGCCTATCTGCCTGATAATCAGCAGAGAGACTGAGTCTGCGAAAAAAATGACAGCATTCGGTTTCCCGAAAGGGAAATATGCTGTTTTTTTTCTGCGATTTTATAAAAATGTTGACAGGTTTATATAAACGAAAAAAAAGTTTAAAATTTTGTATGACAAGCGGAGGATTTTGTGTATAATAAACGATGTAGATTTTTTGTTAATTAGTTTATGCTCACGGGCGTAAATTATATATGGGCAGGAGGTAAGAATATCTTCTTTGCCCGGTTGTAACTAACCATTTAAAAAACAGGGAATGAGGTAAAAGAAATGGCAAAAGTTGATTTAACCAAATATGGCATTACAGGAACAACTGAGATCGTCTACAACCCTTCTTATGAGGCTCTTTTCGAGGAAGAGACAAAAGAAGGTCTTGAGGGATACGAGGTTGGTAAGAACACAGAACTTGACGCTGTTAACGTTATGACTGGTATCTATACCGGACGTTCTCCTAAAGATAAATATATTGTTATGGATGAGAACTCCAAAGATACTGTATGGTGGACATCAGAAAGCTATAAAAATGATAACCACCCGATGTCAGAGGACGTATGGGCTAAGGTAAAAGACATTGCAAAGGAAGAGCTCTGCAATAAGAGACTTTTCGTTGTAGATGCATTCTGCGGTGCTAACGCAGATACACGTATGGCAGTTCGTTTTATCATGGAAGTTGCATGGCAGGCACACTTCGTAAAGAACATGTTCATCGTTCCTACAGATGAAGAGCTTGAGACATTTGAGCCGGATTTCGTTGTATATAACGCGTCCAAGGCAGTTGTATCCAATTACAAAGAGCTGGGACTTAACTCCGAGACTTGTGTGGCATTCAACATCACAAGCCGTGAGCA
>DFHP01000005.1:0-3475 GCA_002371335.1 Eubacterium sp. UBA3720 | reverse complement strand
GGTATGTTCTCTATGATGAACTACTATCTGCCGCTGAAAGGCATCGCTTCCATGCACTGCTCCGCTAACTGCGATATGAACGGCGAGCATACAGCTATATTCTTTGGTTTGTCCGGAACAGGTAAGACAACTCTTTCCACAGATCCCAAGAGACTCCTCATCGGTGATGACGAGCATGGCTGGGACGACAACGGCGTATTCAACTTTGAGGGCGGATGCTACGCTAAGGTAATCAACCTGGATAAAGAGTCCGAGCCTGACATCTACAATGCGATCAAGAGAAATGCGCTTCTCGAGAACGTTACTGTAGCAGAGGACGGAAAGATTGATTTCGCTGATAAGAGCGTGACAGAGAACACACGTGTTTCCTATCCGATCTCTCATATTGAGAAAATCGCTTCTAACGTAAACAAGATTTCCGCAGGTCCTGCAGCTGACAATGTAATCTTCCTTTCAGCTGACGCTTTCGGAGTACTTCCTCCTGTATCTATCCTGACACCGGAGCAGACACAGTACTACTTCCTGTCCGGATTTACGGCTAAGCTGGCAGGTACAGAGCGAGGCATTACAGAGCCGACACCTACATTCTCCGCATGCTTCGGACAGGCTTTCCTTGAGCTTCATCCGACAAAATACGGCGAGGAGCTTGTAAAGAAAATGGAAGCTAACGGAGCAAAGGCATACCTTGTAAACACAGGATGGAACGGAACAGGCAAACGTATCACGATCAAAGATACACGTGGTATCATCGACGCAATCCTTAACGGCGATATCAAGAAAGCTCCGACAAAGACTATCCCGTACTTCAATTTTGAGGTTCCGACAGAGCTTCCGGGCGTAGATTCAGGTATCCTTGATCCCCGCGATACATACGCTGACGCAAAAGAGTGGGAAGTAAAAGCAGTAGACCTTGCCGAGAGATTCCAGAAGAACTTCGTTAAGTACACAACTAACGATGCAGGAAAAGCGCTTGTAGCAGCAGGTCCTCAGCTGTAATTCGAACCGGATATATTTTATAATGCCAAACAACGCCCGCGGTCTTTTCCGCGGGCGTTTTAAAGTTATGGGTGAAAAGTATAACTGTTCATGGTAAAAAGTGATTCCTTACAACGGATAGTGGAAAAGATTTGTGCAAAATGTTATCCTAAAATCGTTCGTTAATACAAAATTCACAAAAATATGAGGAGAAGAGGAAAAAAATTATGGAAAAGAGACATTCTTTTGGCGGATCCATCGGATTCGTCCTGGCTGCCGCAGGAAGTGCGGTCGGTCTGGGAAACATCTGGCGTTTTCCTTATCTGGCTGCAAAGAATGGCGGAGGGTTATTCCTGGTGATCTACATCATTCTGTCACTGACTTTTGGATTTACGCTTCTGTCCACTGAGATCGCGATCGGACGAAAAACGAAACAGAGTCCGCTGACGGCCTACTCGAAGATAAAAAATGGATGGAAACCCCTCGGAGTTATCGCGTGCCTAGTTCCGGCGATCATTATGCCGTATTACAGCGCGATCGGCGGATGGGTATTTAAATATTTTCTGGCGTTTCTTACGGGAAGCGGGCTGGATGCTGCAGAAGACGGATATTTTACAGGGTTTATTACATCTCAGTGGTCACCGGTCATTCTGATGGCTATTTTTCTTCTCGCATGTACATTCGTAATTCTGCGGGGAGTAAACAAAGGAATCGAATCTCTGTCTAAGGTGCTGATGCCTATCCTTCTGATCCTGGTCATCATCATCGCTGTTTTTTCACTGACGATCAGTTTCACGGATTCAGACGGAGTTACAAGGACCGGACTTCAGGGATTCCGTATCTATGTGCTGCCTGATTTTTCGGATCTTACGGTGCGTAGTTTCTTCACGGTCGTTGTGGACGCCATGGGACAGCTGTTCTACAGCCTGAGCGTCGCAATGGGTATCATGGTTGCCTACGGCTCCTATGTAAGCGATGAGTCAAACCTTTCCAAATCTGTTATCCAGATCGAGATCTTCGATACACTGATCGCATTCCTTGCGGGAGTTATGATCATCCCGGCTGTATTCACATTCATGGGACGTGAAGGAATGACCGCATCCGGCCCGGGCCTGATGTTCGTATCACTGCCTAAAGTATTTGCGGAGATGGGTTCTTTCGGAAGAATAATTGGTATTTTGTTCTTTGCGATGGTATTATTTGCGGCGCTTACAAGCGCGATCTCCATCATGGAAGCTGTTGTTTCCAGTTTCATGGATCAGTTCCATATGTCCAGAACTAAAGCTACGATCCTGGAGACGATCATCGCGCTGGTCCTGGGCGTGATCGTATGCTTCGGATATAATATCTGTTACTTCGAACTGAAGCTGCCGAACGGATCTGTCGGACAGGTCCTGGATGTTCTGGATTACGTAAGTAACAGCGTGCTGATGCCGATCGTAGCATTCCTGACATGCGTTCTTATCGGATGGATCGTGAAACCTGAATACATCATCAGCGAGATCACAAAGAATGGTGAGCCTTTCTCACGTTCAGGCCTGCTGAAGGTTATGATCAAATATGTAGCACCGGTCATGCTTGCAGTACTGTTCCTGAAATCCATAGGAATTCTGACATTTATCTGATCAGACAAAACGGGACCGTAAAGTAAAGATCCCGCAGGAGAACAAGACAAAATAAACAGAAGGAGGTGTTTGTATGTATCCGGTCATTACAATAAGCAGGGAAGTAGGAAGCGGAGGAAGCGTCATCGGAAGAAAAGTTGCGGAGAAGCTTGATATACCGTTCCTGGACAGAAAATTTATTGAAGAAATATCAAAAAATACCGGTCTGAAAGCGGATGAAGCTGAGCAAAAAGGAGAGTTCGTTTCTGCTATAGAAAAATACTTCAGCAGCAGCTTTTATAACGGACTCTACCTGGGAGATGTACAGGACAAGGTATATGAGATCCAGAAAAAGATCATCCTTGAGCAGGCGGAAAAGGGACCGTGCGTCATAGTGGGACGTTGTTCTGATTTTATCCTGCAGAAAGCAGGGATTCCGTGCCTGAACGTTTTTATCCGTGCCGACAAAGAATACCGCAGGACCTATTTTGAGGATTATTACGGAAAACAGCAGGAACCGGTAGAGAAGATCATAGCAAAGAAAGACAAAGGCCGCCGTCAGTACTACAGATATTATACGGACAGAGAATTCGGCAATGTGAACAACTATCAGCTTTGCCTTGACTGCGGATATCTGGGCGAGGATATGTGCGTAGACATGATCATTAAAGCCGCAAAAGCTAAAAAAGGCGAATAAACAAGAATCATAAACATAACGAAACGGGAGCTGTAATAAAAACGGCTTCCGTTTTTTTGGTTTCACAGGAATTTCAATCATTTACCTCAGTGTGAGAAGAAACTTTCTTCTTAAGCGGCGGGTTATGACAAGCCCGTCCCGGCGGGAGTCCATTCTCCCGCTGAGATAAACACTCCGCGGGGATAAAACACTACGCGGG
>DFHP01000072.1 GCA_002371335.1 Eubacterium sp. UBA3720 | reverse complement strand
GATGATGTTCTTCAGGCGGAGTATACGGTGAATTTCAGGAAGACGCATTCTCAGACACTGCTCCCGATGCTGGATACGATGGGAGCGATGGTGGAACTGCAGATGGATTCCGTGGACGCGATAGCGGTCTCCGGAGGTCCGGGTTCTTTTACCGGTCTCAGGATCGGCGCGGCAACGGCGAAAGGCCTGGGTCTTGCAGTAAATAAACCACTTATCGCGGTTCCGACGGTGGATTCCATCGCATATAATCTGTACGACACGGATGGGATCATCTGTCCTATGATGGATGCGAGACGGCAGCAGGTGTATACCGGACTGTATCATTTCGAAGATCACAGGATGATAACCGTGATGGAACAGGTGCCTATGGGAGTGGACGAACTGATAGGAATCCTTAATGATATGAATGAACAGGTCACATTTCTGGGAGACGGCGTGCCTGTTTATAAGGAGAAGATCCTGGGACAGATGCGGGCGCCGTATTCTTTTGCGCCGGCACATCTGAACCGGCAGAGGGCAGGAGCGGTAGCTGCGCTGGGCATGCAGTATTTTGCCGAAGGAAAGACCGTCAGCGCGGAAGAATTCAGACCGGATTATCTTCGGGTATCTCAGGCGGAGCGTGAGCGCATGCAAAAGCTGAAGGAAAACCCGGCGTCAAAGCAAAACAGCGCAGGTATTTAAGCGGGTAAGCTGAAATGTATATACGTTTTATGAAACAGTGTGATCTGGATCAGGTGTCGGAGATAGAAAAGCAGAATTTTTCGATGCCCTGGACCAGAGAGGATTATGAAAACTGTATCAGAAAGCAGGACTTCATTGTCCTGACGGCAGCGCAGGAGGGGGGAGCCATCTGCGGCAGCGGGAATCGTGAAATACCGAATGGCAGAGAAGACCCCGGGCAAGGGAAAAGCGGCAGAGATCGTGATCCGGAGAAGACCGCCGAAAGCAGTTCCGTAAAGACGGATGATCGCGGAGTGAGAGAAAGAGTCTTCGGATACATAGCAGCGATGATTTCGCTGGATGAAGCGGATATATGCAGCGTGTCAGTAGACAAAAGCTGCGAAGGAAAAGGTTTTGGAACGAGCCTTGTGAAGGAGATGCTCCGTGAGCTTGCAGGAAGGAAAGTCAGGAGCGTTTTTCTGGAAGTCAGGGAGAGTAACGCCGGAGCCATTCATCTGTACGAAAAATGCGGTTTTGAAAAGATAGCGGTCAGGAAGAATTATTATACAAAGCCTGAAGAGAACGCATTGGTAATGAAGATGTGTCTGGAACAGGACGAAGGTCGTTGAAGGGAAAGAAGCAGGAGGTGGAATTTATGACTAAAGTGGAATTGAGAATTCAAAAATGTTTTGACAGTATAAAAAAGAGGATTCCCTGGAAACCGGAGGCCGCCGTAGTACTGGGATCCGGACTGGGACCTTTCACTGATGCCGTTTACGCGGAAGAGATCATTCCTTTTTCAGAGATCAGGGAGTTTCCTCAGTCCACGGTCGAAGGCCACCAGGGCAGATTTGTATTTGGACAGGTGGGTAATGTGCGGACTGTGATCATGCAGGGGAGAGTACATTACTATGAAGGATATTCAATGGAGGACGTCTGTCTTCCGGTACGCCTGATGAGAAAAATGGGTGCGGAAAAGCTGATCCTGACATGTGCGGCCGGAGGCCTGAATCCTGAATTTAAGGGTGGGGAGCTGATGCTGATAAAAGATCAGATTTCCTGTTTTGTGCCATCGCCGCTTCGGGGACCAAATCCTGAAACGCTGGGAGTGAGATTTCCTGACATGTCTGAGATATATGATAAAGAGCTTTGTGATATTGTACGCGATACTGCGGCGCAGATGGATCTTGACCTGAAGGAAGGCGTATATATTCAGATGCCCGGACCGAATTATGAGTCGCCGGCGGAGGTGCGGATGTGCAGGACGCTGGGCGCCGATGCGGTCGCGATGAGTACGGCTTGCGAGGCAGTGGCTGCAAAGCACTGCGGATTCAGGATATGCGGCATTGCCTGTGTGACAAATCCTGCTGCGGGAATGCAGGAGGAACCGCTGTCGCATGAAGAAGTTCAGGCCGCGGCAGACAAAGTCCTGCCGGTATTCAAGAGACTGCTGGAGAAGAGCATTATTAAAATGAAATAACAAAGTCCGCGGGCGAGTCTTTGCCCTGATCATAACTGACTTTACCACATGGAGCGGGAAGTTTTAGAAAATAACAAAAAAAGGGAATCCACATGATCGATTATACGATACGATCTTACGGATTTCCTTTTTTTGGCGCCATGCCCTTTATTATTCCCTGAAAGGGAAGAGCTTTGGACGGAGGCTTTCTATATATGTGGTAATTTATGGCGCGGCAATGTTTCCTGCCGCTGCCGGCTCAGGCGTGATCCGGATAGTCGAGGATGTGAAGAATATCTTCGGCTTTCTTTGTCTGCTCAGGAGTCGGCGCTACAGCATCCTCCAGAGGATATTTGATGCCCAGATCATGCCATTTGGAGACGCCGAGCGTGTGGTATGGAAGGATCTCTACCCTTCGCACGCCGTTCAGGCTTCGTATGAACTCATCCAGCTGACGAAGTCCTTCCTCATCATCGGTGAGATCCGGGACGAGAACGTGGCGGATCCACATCAGTTTGCCGTGGTCTGAGAGCCATCTGGCCATTTCGAAGATATTCTCGTTTGGCTGTGCGCAAAGTATTTTATGCTTTTCGGGATCTATTTCCTTGAGGTCAAGCATTATCAGATCTGTGTATTTCATTAATTCCTCGAATTTTGCCATAAATTCAGGATTGGAGCTGTCAAAAGGATTTCCGCTGGTGTCGAGAGTGGTGTGTATGCCCTTCTCGTGAGCGAGTCTGAAGAACTCAATCAGGAAATCGATCTGAAGGAGGGGTTCTCCGCCGCTTACGGTAATACCGCCGTTATTGCGCCAGTATGGTTTATAACGCAGGGCTTTTTCCATGATCTCATCTGCGGACATCTCTTTTCCGCCTTTCAGGCGCCAGGTTTCCGGATTATGGCAGTATTGGCATCTCATGTGGCATCCCTGTAAAAAGACGATATAGCGAACGCCGGGTCCGTCTACCAGGCCAAAGCTTTCCAGGCCATGGACATAAGCAATTGTTTTTTTTGCTTCTCCGCTCATACAATAATATTCCTTTCGTACTTTTGCTTGCCCAGGTGATTGCGAAATTCCATGTGGTGGGGGAATTGTGTGCTGGTTCAAGCAGCTTCTTCGCAAAGAAGTTCTATGTATTCACTTCATCTGCTGATTTTAGATAGATGTTTTTTTATAAAATATCAGCGGGAGAGAACTCCCGCTGATGCATGATACATATTTTTAAGCAACGATCAATATCAAATGATCTTTACGTTCCGTTCAGATGATCTGAAAAGGCGTCCCTGATCAAAGATATTTATGGCATGTACGTGCGATAACG
>DFHP01000034.1:9022-18046 GCA_002371335.1 Eubacterium sp. UBA3720 | reverse complement strand
ACCGGCTAAGCCGGTGGTCCTGACATAAGAAAGCAAAATAACTAAAACTATTAATATTGTAAAAAAAACACAAAAAACATATCTTCATAAGAAATATTTTATAAATTGTGCTATATTAAATACAACAAAACAAAAGAACAGCTGTGTGAGAGCTGTTTAAAACGATCCCGGCTCTGGCAGGGATCGGGGAACAACAAAGCGTTATTCAGGGATAGTAAAGAGAGGATATTTATCATGAAAAAACTGAAAGTTGGCGTTATTGGTGTTGGGCGTCTGGGTTATGCACATGCTTGTAACATCGCTACGAGAGTTCCCGGTATGGAGCTGGTGGCTATCTGCGACGGAAATATTGCACGCGCAAAGGAAGTGGCTGAAGAACTCGGCGCAAAGAATGTTTACAGCGCTCCGGAAGATCTCTGCAATGATCCTGAGGTAGAGGCTGTATGTATCTTTACAAATACAGCATCTCACGTAGATATGATCAGGATCGCCATGGAGGCAGGAAAACATGTGCTCTGCGAGAAACCTCTTGCTGAGACCGTTGAGAAATGTAAAGAGGCTGAGGCGATCATCGAAGCTCATCCGGACCAGGTATTCATGCTTGGATTCATGAGACGTTTCGATCACTCCTACCAGGTAGCAAAGAAGAAAATCGAAAACGGCGATATCGGAGATATCGTTCTTGTACGCTGCTATTCACAGGATCCAAGGTCTATTATTGAGGGAACACTCGAATATGCTCCCCGTTCAGGCGGCCAGTTCATCGATATGTCCATCCATGACATCGATCTGATCAGATGGCTGACAGGTTCCGAGCCGAGAAAACTCTGGGCGATCGGCGGCTGCTATGAGTTCCCGCAGTATAAAGAGTGGGATGACGGAGATAACGTGTCCTGTCTGATCCAGATGGAGAATGACGTAATGGCATACTTCTTCGCAGGACGTACCGCAGCCCACGGTTCCGCAGTTGAGACGGAGATCCTCGGAACAAAAGGAATGCTTCGTATCGGTTCTATTCCGGCAGATTCTCTTGTACAGGTATTCAGCGAGAACGGCGTATGCCAGGAATGCTATCAGGATTTCATCACTCGCTGGAAAGACGCTTACATCAAAGAAATGGAAGTATTCTGCGAGTATGTGGCTAAAGGAGCTAAGGAGGCAAACGCGACTCCGAACGTATATGACGGAACAAAATCCACGAACATCGCTTATAAGTGTAAAGAATCCTTCATCAAAAACGAACTTATCACATTATGATCAAAGCTTTGCGGACATGCATAGCATATGATATAAAGTCCCGGACAGGCGGCTGCGCCGCTTGTCCGGGACTTTTGATATTTCATGGGAATCATGTCGTTTTTCTATGAAATATATCTTAATGAGGAATGCACCCGCTGCATATAGGAAGGCAGAAAAGCTGCCGTGCATCGGTGTGCAATGTCCGTTGAGCTCTTTCTCTGACGATAAAAAGTAATAAGTTGATATCCGCTCACGCACTTTGATAATATTTGTGAATTAAGTGTTAAAATAGTTCACAAAAATTATGCTCTGAGATATAATTATCAGGAAACATTTCGTTATGTATATATTAGTTTTATATATCGCTGAAATGTCAGATGACTGGCAGTTTACTGGAGTTGTTTTGCAAAATGTGGAGGTGTTTAAATGCTTATTTTGGTCATCATAATCCTGGTTGGGGCGTTCCTGTGGAGAAACGTAAAGATGGTTCCTCAGGCACATGCCTATGTAATTGAAAGTCTTGGTAAATTTAAATGCGTATGGAGCGCGGGACTTCATCTGAAGATTCCGATCATCGAGAATATTTCCAGAAAGGTAAGCCTGAAGGAGCGCGTTCTGGATTTCCCGCCGCAGCCGGTAATCACAAAGGATAACGTAACGATGCAGATCGATTCGGTCGTTTTCTGTAAGGTGTTTGATCCGGAACTGTTTACATACGGCGCGGAGAATCCTATCGTTGGACTGCAGAATCTGGCAGCCACTACTCTCCGTAATATCATCGGTGAGATGGAGCTTGACCAGACGCTGACCGGAAGGGATGAGATCAACAAACGAATGGAGGTAGTTCTTGACATGGCCACGGATCCCTGGGGAATCAAGGTCACCCGTGTTGAGATCAAGAACATTGAGCCGCCGGCGTCTATTCAGGCTGTTATGGAGACACAGATGCGTGCCGAGCGTGAGAGAAGGCAGACCGTTCTGGAAGCGAAAGCTCATCAGGAGGCAGTAGTATCAAGGGCCGAAGGTGATAAGCAGGCAAAGATCCTTGCGGCGGAGGCCGAGCGTGACGCGCAGATCGCACTGGCGGAAGGTCGTGCGCGTTCCATAAAGATGGTTTATGAGGCCGAAGCGGATGGACTCAGGAAGCTGTCCGCAGCAGGTATTAATGAAAGCGTTCTGAAACTTAAAGGCATAGAGGCTCTGAAAGATGTGGCTGACGGCCGTGCGACGAAGATCATCGTACCGTCGGATATCAGCAGCGCGGTTGCTTCACTCGGCGTTGCCGGCGAAGTACTCGGGATCGGAGATCACACGGCGATCGATAAAACACCGAAGGTAGAACAGAGTCTCAGGAATGATCCTTGTATAACAGAGAGGACCAGCGCAGGCGGAAGAGAGGCTGCATTTACCACTGCGATGATTGATTCGCAGCTTCGGAAAAAGGCAGAAGATGGCATTGATTAATGAAATTTGATAAGAATAACTTAGATAAAAAATGGGTATACTACTCTATTGCAACGTGTTCGGCCGTCGTGCTGTACCTTGCGCTTTCGCATATTGGTATAGTTTTCGAGGCTATAGGAAAATTCTTTCATGTGATCGGACCGGTGCTTGTGGGAGTGGTGATCGCCTATGTGCTGAGTCCCATGGTGGGATGGTATGAGAAAAAGGTACTCAAGGCGGTACCGATAGAGAGAACAAGGCATAATCTTTCGGTACTGCTGACGATCCTGACGGTCGTGCTGATATTTTTCGTTTTGGTGTATAAGCTTGTGCCGCAGATCGTAGAGAGTCTGACTACTCTCGTCATGAACATGAGAAGCTATGTATATACCATAAACAAGCTCATGGGAAGGCTGGAGGAGATGGCAGCTGCCGCGCAGATAGATATCAGTTTCGTGACAAACATGAGCAGCAACTTCCTGAAGACGCTGACATCCAGACTGCCTACAACCATGGACGGCATTATAAGCACATCTTATAATATCGGAATGAACGTGGCAAACATCATGATCGGTTTTATCCTCGCTATCTATTTCCTTATAGACAGCAGGCATATGACCGGCGCGGTGAGAGATTTCTTCAGACTGATCCTGCCTGATAAGGAGTTCGCAAATATCGCGGCGATCTGGGGCCGGTGCAACGAGATCCTGATCAGATACATCGGATGTTCCCTGCTTGACGCAGCTATAGTCGGAGTGGCAAACGGTATTTTCATGTCCGTTATGAAGATGCCTTATGTGGTCCTTATCTCCGTCATAGTAGGTATTACGAATCTGGCGCCTACGTTCGGTCCGATCGTCGGCGGCGCGATAGGCGGCCTGATCCTGATCCTGATCAGCCCATGGTACTGTCTCTGGTTCCTGATCTTTACTTTCATACTTCAGACCATTGACGGCTATGTGCTGAAACCGAAGCTTTTCGGAAACGGTTTGGGCGTCCCTGGCGTTTGGATCCTGATTACGATCATCATCGGAGGAAGAATGATCGGCGTGGCAGGAATCCTCCTGGCGATTCCGATCGCCGCTATCCTGAATTTTCTGTATCAGGATCTGATCCGTGCAAAGATGGGCAGCCGGATACAGGATGCGGGAGATAACAAAAACAGGAATAAAAAGAAATCTTCGGGTAAGAAGAGAGAAGAGAAAGGGAAAAATCAGGAGTCTCCCGATGCAGACGATACCGCAGGGGAAGAGGTCCGGGAAGAAACGACAGCAGACGCAGAAAAACAGATGTCAGTTACCTGACAGAGAAAAACGCAGGAATTGAAAAAAAATCCAAAAAAACCGGAGAAAATTCCCAAAGAAATGTTCAATATGTGGTAGAAATGATGAGAAGAATCTGATAAACTAAACGTATAATATTGGAAACATATATTAAGAATGGAGGTAGCTATGGATAAGCAGTTAAAACATGACTTGCAGGTATTTGCAGCTGAAATTCGTCTCCAGACACTGAAGATCATCGGTTCTCGTGGATTTGGCCACGTAGGCGGATCTATGTCTATGGCAGACACAATGGCTGTTTTGTATGGTGAAGTTATGAACGTAGATCCGAAAAACCCGAAGAAGGAAGATCGTGACTGGTTCGTACTTTCAAAGGGACATGGCGGTCCTGTTATGTATGCAACACTCGGACTTAAGGGATATTATCCGGTAGAGGATGCATATCAGCTGAACCAGCCGAATACAAAATTCCCGTCTCATACAGACCGTCTTCAGACCATCGGCGTTGATATGACTACAGGTTCTCTCGGACAGGGAGCATCCGAGGCAGTCGGAGCAGCTATTGGTAAGAAGGTTCAGGGAATTCCTGGAACAGTATACTGCGCAGTAGGTGATGGTGAGTGTGATGAAGGTCAGGTTTGGGAGGCAGCACAGTGTGCAGCTCACTACAAACTCGACAATTTCGTTCTTTTCGTAGATAACAACAAACGTCAGCTTGATGGTGATGTTTCACAGGTTATGAGCCATGGTAAAGGAATCAGCGCTAAGCTTGATGCTTTCGGCTTTAACGTAATCGAGCTTGCAGATGGTAATGATGTTGAGCAGATTTACGATGCAGTGATGGCAGCTAAAGAAGTTAAAGGACAGCCGACAGCTATTATCCTTAACACAGTTAAAGGTAAGGGCGCTATCTTTGCAGAGTCTTCAGGTGCTCATTCCTCACAGCCTTCTCAGGAACAGTGGGATGAGGCTATTGCCGTATCTCAGGCTGCTCTCGATGAGATCAAGAACGCATAAGGAAGGGAGGATTTAGAGCATGAGTATCGAATTAATTGGAAAACATGAGAAAGACAAACGTGCCAATCGTGATGGTTATGTAGCAGCTATGATGGAGCTGATGGAAGCTGACAACAAAGTTTGTCATGTTGACTGTGACCTTGAGAGCTGTATTAATACTACAAAACTTGCAAAAGCTTTCCCGACACGTACTATCAACGTTGGTATCGCTGAGCAGAACGGTATGGGTGTTGCTGCAGGTATGGCAGCTACAGGACTTACAGTATTTATGCATTCATTCGGATGTTTCTCATCCCGTCGTGCATTTGACCAGGCTTTCCTTGCAGTAGCATATGAAGAGTGCCCGGTTCACATCGTTGGTTCTGACCCTGGCGTAACAGCAGCTTTCAACGGCGGTACACATATGCCGTTCGAGGACTGCGGACTTTACATGAACGTTCCGAACATGGTCATTGTTGATACAGCTGACTATGCACAGACATATTCTCTGACAAAGAAACTTGCTGCATGTGACAAACCGTCCTATCAGCGTCTGATCCGTAAAGGATTCGTTACAGTTTACGCTGACGGTTCCGATTTCGAGATCGGAAAAGGTTATGAGCTCAAAGAGGGTAATGATGTAGCTATCATCGCTTCCGGTATTATGGTAGATGAGGCTCTGAAAGCTAACGAGATCCTTGCAGCAGAAGGTATCGCAGCACGCGTTATCGATATGCCTACATGGAAACCGCTTGACGAGGAAATCATCCTGAAAGCGGCAGCTGAGTGCGGATGCATCGTTACAGCTGAGAATCATCAGGTAGCTACAGGACTTGGTTCCGCTATCTCCAACCTGCTGATCAAGAACAGCCCTGTTCCTCAGGAGTTCATCGGTATCCAGAATCGTTTCGGTCAGGTAGGACCACAGGATTTCCTGCAGAAAGAGTATAACCTTCTTGCAGAAGATATCGTAGCAGCAGCTAAGAAAGCTATTTCCCGTAAATAATCTGCTGAAACGGATCTGAAAAGATTTAAACGAAATGTAAGCGGCCGTCGTATTTCCAGTCTCCGGATTGCAAATACGGCGGCCCCTTTTTTGCCATAGGAGTCGTGTGTCAAAACAACAATTTCTGAACGAGGGATTTTTGACACTTTAATCTGCCATAGGAAATTGCTTCAATTTCCTATCTTCTGACTATTAAGAAATGTGAAAAGGATAATCTCTATGCGTAAAGAAAAACTTAAAACGAGATTTGCATATTATATAATCGGCCTGCTGATCATGACGGCAGGTATTGCCATTTCTGTAAAATCGGATCTTGGCGTATCTCCGATCAGTGCCGTTCCCTATACGATCACCTGCGTATCGGGAATGGAGATGGGAAAAGCTACGATCGTATTTCATTGTATTCTGGTACTGTTTCAGATACTGCTCCTGAGGAGAAAATTCCAGATAAAAAATCTCCTGCAGATCGTAGTCGGTATCGTTTTTGGATATTTCACTACATTCTGCAACTGGTGCGTAAGCTTTCTGCCGGATCCTCATAACATAGTTCTGCGTCTGGTCATGATGCTGATAAGCATTGTTCTGCTGGCAATAGGAATCTTCTTTTATCTGCCGGCGGATATCATGCCGATCGCAGGAGAGGGATGCATGCAGGCGCTGTCCGATGTGACAAAGGTCGATTTTGCGAAGGTAAAGGTGGCGTTCGATGTGGCAATGGTAGTCATATCTCTGGTCACGTGTCTTATCGTTCTGCGCAGTCTGGGAAGTGTGGGCATCGGAACGGTCCTGGCTGCTTTTCTGGTGGGGATCACGCTGGGTATCCTGAATGATCGCTTCGGAGACTGGCGGGATGAACTGCTGGCGGTAGAAAAACACGACTGAGAGAAAAAAGCTGTCATGAGGATGTCATACCTGCCGTATTGCTTTTTTGCCCTTGACGTATCCAAGCAGTTAGAGATATGATTACTCTATCTAACCTACATGATGGGCAGTCTGTCTTTCATGAATAACTATTATTAGGAGGGATACTATGATTTGTCCACATTGTGGAAATCAGCTTCCAAAAAAGGGGCAGTTTTGTGTTTTCTGTGGTGAAAAAATAGACCGCGGCAGCATGGAAGAACTGAACGAACAGAATAATGCAGCAGAAGAAAAAGATGATAACAGCATGATTTCCGAAGGAACCGCTGATGGTGGAGTCTCAATGGATACCAGAGTAATCATGCCGGGAAATAGTATTGCGGATACAGTAATGAAGGAAGCTTTAGCCGATGAGACGTCAGGCGGAAGCATTTCATCCGGTGAGATACCAGAAGGAGAAATATCATCCGGTGAGACATCTGGCGAAGGAATATCATTTGGTGAGAAATCAGGAGCAGCAATATCATTTGGTGAGAAATCAGGGGCAGGAATATCATCAGGTGAGTTATCAGGTGCCGGAACTTCTGCCGGGCAGGACGGGGAGAAACCGGCAGACGACAGTATTAACAATGATCCGGATCTGACATTGGATCCGGTTGATGAGATGACCGGTGAAAAAGGAACGGCCTCCACTCTGAACGATAATTCTGTTCAGTCTAAAAAAAGATCAGGAAAAAGGCGCAGACGTTCAAGATCAAAAAAGAACACCACACAGGTATTTCCAAAGGTGGATTCTGCCACAACGAGAGTAATGCCTGATCAGGAGGAAATCGATGCGGAACTGACCGGAAAAAGCGATGCATCCGATATGGAGCCTGAGGACGGCCGCCGCATTTCTGCGGAGGCATCTGTCTCAAAAGAAGCCACAAAGGAAATACCTGATCTGGATAGCGTTAGCGGCCGGGGTATTACATTAGGAAATGAAGTTTCGAAGGAAATGACAAAGGTCATGCCTGATCTTTCAGATGAAATGGCGGATATTGAAGATGAAAACGCAATAACGTCCGGGAACGAAGCCGCTGACAGTCCGGATGCGGCGAACGGTTCAGGAAAGAGCAGATACAGCAGACGCCGGAATAAGAGAAAAGCGGCAGGAGCAGCAAAAGCCGCTGCCGCGGCTGCGGCGGGAGCAGGAGCTGCATCAGCTGCGTTGTCCCGTAACGATCAGCCGGTGAAGACGTCAAAAGAGCTTATCGACACGATCGAATTTGAAGATGACGTCGAAGCAGATCTTTCAGGATCAGAGACAAGCTACGAATACATTTCCGATAACTATGATCTGGATGTGGATTCCATACTGAATGACGAAAATCTGAATGAACAGGATAAAGAGGAACGTTATGAACGTCTTGTAGTGGAAGACAAGCGTACGCAGGCCAGACATCAGAAAATGAGACATCGTCAGAGAAATCAGCGTATTATCCTTACAGGTATCGTTGCTGCGGTCGCAGTGCTTCTCGTCGTTCTAATGATGTCAGTCATCCGCTATAACAGGACAAAAAGAGAGACTGCTCTTCTGGATGCAAGCACTGTATCCGAGAGCGTGACAGCTGATTCAAAGGCAGCTGCAAAACCTACAGCGACGCCAAAGCCGACAGCAACGCCGAAACCCACGGCGACGCCGAAACCGACGGCGACGCCGACCCCGACGCCGGAACCAACGCCGGAGCCGACACCCGAGCCGACGCCGGAACCTACTCCGGAACCAACGCCGGCACCGACGCCGGAGCCTGAACCCGAACCGGAGCCCGAAGAATACTACGACAACAGCTACATGATACCGAACAGCAGCTCCCAGTATCTCTCAGATGACGATGTCAACTGGATGTCGCCGGGAGAGCTTCGTCTGGCCAGAAACGAGATCTACGCAAGACATGGAGCTACATTTAATTCACCGGATCTTCAGGAATACTTCAACAATCAGGAGTGGTACACGCCGATCTACGCGCCGGGAGAGATTTCCTTTGGCGATATGAATGCGGTCGAACGCGCGAATATACAGCTTATTCAGAACTATGAATAACTGATAAATGCTTTTTAATTAAATATAAAAACTCCCCGCATGTCATTTCTGAACAGTTTAATCATGAAAAATACATCGTCAGGACGCGCCCGCTTCTGTCTTGCAGGCAGCGG
>DFHP01000034.1:0-8976 GCA_002371335.1 Eubacterium sp. UBA3720 | reverse complement strand
GTCTTGCAGGCAGCGGTACTAATGAATTTTCGGCGTTTACACTTGAAAATTCAAAGTGCCGGCCGCAAGACAAAACCTTTCCGATGTTATTCTTCATGATTACAATTGACTCTTCATAATAAAGCGGGAAGTTTTAGTTAAATATTTTTGCAATAAAGTGGATGGGATGGAATAACAGGAGGAAAAATGTCAAGAGAAACAGTCATTGTTATTGATTTTGGCGGTCAGTATAATCAGCTGGTTGCCAGGAGAGTGCGTGAGTGCAATGTTTACTGTGAAATATATTCTTATCGTACGGACATTGAAAAGATAAGAGAGATGAATCCAAAGGGAATCATACTTACCGGCGGTCCGAACAGCTGCTATGAAGAAGGCGCTCCCACATACGCGAAGGAATTATTTGAGATGGATATTCCTGTCCTCGGACTTTGCTACGGAGCACAGCTGATGCAGCATATCCTTGGCGGAAAGGTGGAAAAGGCGCCTGTCCGCGAATACGGCAAGACAAAAACATATTTCGATACCACATCGCCTTTGTTTACCGGCATAGAAGACGAGGGAATCGTATGGATGAGCCATTTCGATTATATATCAAAGACGGCACCGGGATTTACTGTATGCGCACACACGAATGACTGTCCGGTGGCGGCTGCTGAGAACAGAGAGAAAAATCTGTATGCCATTCAGTTTCATCCGGAAGTTCTCCATACTGTCCGGGGAAAAGAAATACTGTCAAACTATGTTTATAATGTCTGCCATTGCGCAGGTGACTGGAGAATGGACTCGTTTGTGGAAGACTCCATCAGGACAATCCGTGAAAAAGTGGGTGACGGCAAGGTACTTCTGGCTCTGTCAGGCGGCGTGGATTCATCCGTTGCTGCAGGACTTCTTTCAAGGGCGATCGGGAAACAGCTTACCTGTGTATTTGTAGATCATGGTCTTCTCCGGAAAAACGAGGGAGATGAAGTAGAAGAGATCTTCGGACCGAATGGAAACTTTGATCTTAACTTTATCCGTGTCAATGCGCAGGAACGCTATTACGGAAAGCTTGCCGGAGTAACCGAGCCGGAGAGAAAGAGAAAGATCATCGGAGAAGAATTTATTCGTGTATTTGAACAGGAAGCAAAAAAAATAGGAGCTGTAGATTTCCTGGCACAGGGAACCATATATCCGGATGTTGTGGAAAGCGGCCTTGGCGGAGAATCGGCTGTCATAAAGTCACACCACAATGTAGGCGGACTGCCTGATTTCGTTGACTTCAAGGAGATCATTGAACCGCTGCGGGATCTGTTTAAAGATGAAGTACGCCGTGCAGGTCTGGAACTTGGAATTCCGGAAAATCTGGTATTCCGCCAACCGTTCCCGGGACCGGGACTTGGTATCCGCATCATCGGCGAGGTCACTGCAAAGAAGGTAGCTATCGTGCAGGACGCCGATTATATTTATCGTACAGAGGTCGATAAGGCTGCGGCGGCATATAAAGAAGCGAACGGCACCGAAGCGCCGTGGATGCCGAATCAGTATTTTGCCGCATTGACAAATATGCGGTCCGTAGGCGTTATGGGCGATGAGAGAACCTATGATTACGCGGTTGCCCTCCGGGCAGTCCGAACGATCGACTTTATGACGGCAGAAGCGGCCGAAATTCCTTTCGAAGTGCTGCAGAAGGTCATGAGCAGGATTATAAACGAGGTAAAGGGCGTAAACAGAGTAATGTACGATCTCACCTCCAAACCGCCGGGAACGATCGAGCTGGAATAATACACGAAGTCCCTACAAACCGTGAATTTAAGCGGCTTGTAGGGATTTTTTAATTGGCGTTGGGTACGATTTGGGTACACTTTTGCAGTGCAGAATAATTTACAGGGGATTTTGAATGCTTGCATTCATAAATTCATCTGGAAATTATTCTATAGGGCGGAAGCCCTCCATCGAGAAGATGCGAAGCGGATTCGAGATGGGCACAGCAAAAGAATCATTCGCCATTCTTAGGATTCAAACCAATATGATCCATGAATTGATCGTGGGCCTTCTGGGCTTTCAGCTTATCGGGCCAACGTTCAGATTCGGGATAGATATCCATCCAAAGGTTGAAAGCTTCTTCCGCCTTTATAAGAGCAAGACCTCTTTCTGAAACATCTTTAATCTTTTCACATTCCTTAACTTCTTTTTGATATTCTTCATATCTTTCAAACCAGGAACTCATTAACATGAGACTTCCAAAGGAAACAGCAACCTGTTCATTGCCTTCCTTATCTTTGTATTCAACAAGTGCCCCACTATATTGACGGAAAATCTGAAATAGCTGGTGCATGGCTTTGACACCATCGAAATCTGCGCCGGTGAGAGCCTCAACATTTACGTGTAAAGCCTTGGCAAGAGTCTCAAGGGATTTGAGCTTGGGATTTCTTCTGCCTGTTTCATAGGCACGAATATAAGCTTCGCTCACACCGACTTCATCACCAAGCTGTTTAAGTGTCAGACCGCGTTCTTTGCGGATACGCCTGATATTTTCACCGATTGTCATAGTTTTACGCTCCTATCGCTGTAATAAAAACATAAAAATACGCACAGTGCGTACCTTTTGAATAAATAATATATCATTTGATACGAAAATGCAAGAAAAAGATATTGACACGTATCAAAAGATACACATAGAATAAAACAAACGGAATGGCGTTCATCGAACCTTGACAAGTGAATAAGGCGCAATCGGTTACAGAGGTAACGAGCGATGCGGATCCCGCGCGAAGATGTCACAAGACGGAGCGAACAACGGGGAATTCCAAAATGAAGAAAAGGAATCTTCAATCGCAATGAAGGCCACAAATGATACTCCTTCCCAGCCACAACTTGAACGGTGAAAATCCGTCGCACGTAATGGGGGAAGCTTGAGGGAACTAATTCTCGGAGATGCTGAAAGGATGCATGTGTGATGGGAATCCTACCATCAGACCGGTTGTTGGTGACAGTAACAAAAAACATTTTTAAGAAAGGATAAAAACAATATGAATGAAAAACTTTATTACACTGCTGCAGAAATTGCGCAGATGATAGGCGTTGGAAGAATAACTGCCTATGGAATTGTTAAACAAATGAATGAGGAGCTCAAGAGCCGTGGCTTCCTGGCAGTTCGAGGTAAGGTACCTAAGGAATTCTTTGATGCAAAGTATTTCGGAGGAACAAGAGGTAAGGAGGTGAGTGCCTGATGGCAAGTAGTGCAAAACGTGATCCAAACGGAACGTGGCGAATACAGTACAGGTATACGGATTGGACCGGAAAAAGCGTAAATCGCAGAAACGCGGATTTAAGACAATAAAAGAAGCGGAAGAATGGGTTGCTCACTTTAAGTATCAACAGTCATCCGATCCGAGTATGCCGCTTCGGGACTTTTGGAAGGTTTATATGGAAGACATGGGGAAAAGGCTCAAGGAAACTACCATAGAGAATAAAGAACATATATGGAGATGCAAGATTGAACCGTACTTTGGTGACCTTCCAATAAACGAAATTACTCCGTCACGAATACGCCGCTGGCAGAGTGAGATGATTGAGAAAGGTTTTAAACCTACCTATCTGAAATCAATTAACAGTCAGCTTTCGGCGGTTATGAATTACGCAGTAAGATTTTATGATCTTCGCTCCAATCCTTGTATGAAAGCGGGGAGCATGGGTAAGGGACGAGCGGATGAAAGACCATACTGGACCTTGGAAGAATTCAATAAATTCAGTGATGCCATAAGTAATAAACACGAAGCATGGATGGGCTTTCAGATTCTGTTTTGGACAGGAATCAGGGTTGGAGAGCTTCTGGCTTTGAAAGTGGAAGATATTGATCTTGAAGCCGGACTCATCAGAATTGATGAGTCGTATACAAGGCTAAAGAGCAAGGATATCATATCCTCTCCGAAAACAGAGAATTCTATCAGAACCATAGTCATCCATGAAGAACTCACGGAAGAATTACGTGAATATATGGCGCATTTATATCGTCCGAGACCGGCTTCGAGATTGTTTCCGGAAAAAACAAAGCGTTTTTTTGAACATGAAATGGAAAGGGGAATAGAACTCTCAGGAGTAAAGAAGATAACAGTTCATTGCCTCAGACATTCTCATGCTTCAATGCTTGTGGAAATGGGGTTCAGTCCAATAGAGATAGCTAAGAGGCTGGGACATGGGAAAGTGACTACGACAATTGAAACCTATTGTCATCCTTCGATGGATGGACAAAAGAAAATTGCTGACAGACTTGGAAGAAAGGATCGAGGTGAAGAAGATGCCGTGTGAAAGAAAGGCAAGGTTTAGACACAACACCATAGCATTTTGGCTAAGTGATGAAGAAAAGCAGATTGTTGAAGCGAGGATAAAGGTTGCCGGAACCGAGAAAGGTCAATACTACCGTGCATCAATCCTTGGTCAAAGGGTTGAAATCGTTGCTGGGAAGTATCGATCGGATCGATTGGCAATCTTTTTGGAAAGGCTGCTTGACAGAGCTGAAGGAGGTGATGCCTATGCAGATGAAGAAACCGCTGCGATATTGCGGGAACTATTAGAACTGTTAAAACGATAAAATCCCCTGCCGCAAACAGAGGATTTATCTCAAAGCTCAAAGGAGCTTCTGTTATCTGATTTATATTCAAGTCAAGTATAACAGAGCTCCCGGGTACAAACAACTATTTTTTAAAAACGGGAGGTAGAAATTGAATATTTTTGAAGAAGTGAAAGCTCGTGTTTCGGCAAGGCATGTTGCAGAAAACTATGGACTGAAAGTTGGCAGAAATGGAATGGCCTGTTGCCCGTTTCATAATGACAAGTATCCAAGTATGAAGATAGATGATTCACACTATCACTGCTTTGGATGTGGGGCACATGGAGACGCTATAGGATTTGTGGCATCCATGTTTGGACTTGGTCAATATGAAGCGGCATGTAGGATCAATGAGGATTTCAATCTTGGGATTTGTGTGGATGCTTCAATTAGTGAAGCAGAACAGGCGGAAATCTCAAGGCAGATTCGTAAAAAGAAAAAGATTACGGAAATCAAAGATCGGTTCGGTATTTGGAAGAAGACAAAAACGGATGATCTACTTGAGTGCGAGAGGCTGATTGAAAAAGCAGAGAAAGCTGTTATGGATTCGCCGGATCCTCACGTTGTGGTAATTACGGGAAGCTTTGTGTATCTGATGCATATCAAAGCAATCGTAGGTTACTGGTTGGATATCCTTTGCTTTGGAACAGAGGAAGAAACAAAAGAATTCTTCATGACTAACGGAAAGGAGGTGGATCGTATTGTCGCAAACATTAAACGAGCAGGAAATGACATCCTGGGAAGATGTAGAAAAGCAGTTGGATAGTAATCGCTCCTATACAGTGGAAGAAGTAACAGGGATGCTTTCTGTGAACGATAAAGGAAAGGTTAGCCAGGGAATCGATAACTGTATGATTGCACTAATGTACGATCCTGTCCTTTCTGGGGCTATATGTCATAACGATCTAACCGGCAAAACGGACATTATTAAAAATCTTGGCTTGGACAAACCTACCGGTGGTGGAATCAGGGATGTTGATATAGATCAGATTGAATGGTATTTGGAACGGATATACGGATTGAAGAATTATAAAGCAATCGGTAAAGCCCTCAATATTGTTGCGAGTCAAAATCATTTCCATCCGATAAAGGAATGTCTTGAAAACCTGGAATGGGATGGAGTCAGCAGGATCGGAGATTTGCTACCAAAGTATCTTGGCGTTGAGAAGTCGGAATATGAAACGGAAATCATGACGCTTCTTATGCAGGCTGCGATTCACAGAATATATGATCCTGGATGTAAATATGAAATTATGGTTTGCCTTATCGGCGGTCAGGGAGCGGGGAAGTCTACACTCTTTCGGCTCCTGGCAATAAAAGATGAATGGTTCTCTGACGACTTAAGGAGACTCGATGATGATAATGTCTATCGAAAACTTCAGGGACATTGGATCATAGAAATGCCGGAAATGCTTGCAACTGTAAATGCAAGGACTGTTGAAGAAATCAAATCCTTCCTCAGTAAGCAAAAGGACAATTATAAGATTCCTTATGAAATGCATCCGGAGGACAGGCCAAGGCAATGTGTCTTTGTCGGTACCAGTAACACACTCGATTTTCTTCCTTTGGACAGAACCGGAAATCGAAGATTTGTTCCTATCACGGTTCACATGGAAAAAGTAGAAAAGCATATTCTTGAAGATGTGCAGGAATCCCGAAATTTTATTAAACAGGTTTGGGCGGAGATGGTGGATTTTTATCGAAAGAACAAACGATTTAAGCTGAAACTCTCAGGGAAGACTGCAGAATACCTCAAGGAATTACAAAAAGAGCATATTCCGGAAGATACAAATGTTGGAATCATTCAGGCATGGCTCGACAATTATAAAGACGATTACGTTTGCAGCAGAATGATCTACCGAGATGCGCTTGGAAGAGATTCCGATAACCCGAAGCAATGGGGACTTCAGGAAATCGGAAATATCATGAACAACAGTATCGAGGGATGGGAGAAAGGTTCGCAACATTGATTTGCTGATTATGGTCAGCAAAGGTGCTGGAAGAGGACGAAACCGAGGGGTGAGTTTCTTCCGGTGCCGGATGATGCGGAGCTGCCATTTAAATAAAAAAGTCTTTTGAAGCGTGTTTACAGATTTTGTTTACAAGCGGATGTCTACATTTTTGTCAACACGTTCGTTGACAAAAGAAGCGAGCAGGGATGCGAGGTTCGGAGATTGTAAACAATGTAAACGCGATTCTGTGAAAAGACTTTTTTATAAGAAAACTGTAAACGCGCCGGGTAAACGCGTGAGCAGTTTTCGTAATCGGCATCCACAAGAACTTTTTGGGTGCCGGGCTCTCCGCAGGAGTCCTGCTGAAGGCAACCCTCGGTAGAGCGACTTATGTTTTGATACGCAGTGTCAAAACTAATAAATGTTACTCTTGACAAGAGTAACAGAACCCCGGCGAATACGCCGGTACCCGCTTAGGCGGGCTAAATGAAAACAAATCTATGGAAGGAGAATGTGCCTATGGCCAAAACAATTTCTTTTGTAAAAGGAAAAGGAAGCCTCCGCCATAATAATCGTGAGTTCATAGCAAACAATATTGATGAGGCGAGGGTTCCTTGGAATACCGTATATATTCAGAAGCCGTTACAAGAAGCATACGAGGAAATATTTGGAAATGCGGTAAGTGAATATAATGCAAAACAAAAAAGAAGTGACAGGAAGATAGATGATTATCTTACCAAAATCAAAAATTCCGGGAACAATGAAAAACAGTTTTATGAGACCGTTGTTCAAATCGGTAAGCGAGATGATACAGGCGTGCTTGATGAAAATGGAAATCTGTCTGAGGCTGCAAAAGTTGCCAGAGATATCCTGGATGAATATGCGAGGACATTTCAGGAAAGAAATCCGAATCTGATACTATTCAACGCAGTTCTTCATATGGATGAGGCAACTCCGCATCTTCACTTGGATTATATTCCGGTGGCGCATGGATATAAAACCGGACTTTCTACAAGAAACAGTCTTACGAAAGGACTACAGGAAATGGGAATTGCTCCGGCAGTCAGCAAATCGGATACGGAAACTATGCACTGGCAGGAAAGAGAAAGGGCTTATATTTCAGAACTTTGCAAGGAACATGAAATAGAGATTGAAGTTCTTGGTGTGGATCGTGACAGCTACAGTATTCCGGAATATAAAAAAGCCATGAGAGAGAAGGAAGCTGCTGAAGCTGTTATCGAAAACATGAATCATGATCTGGAATCCGGTCAAAAGGATATTGAGGAACAGAAAGAAATCCTAAAGGAAATCACTGATCAAATCTCTGATACTGAGAAAAGAGTTATGGCGAAAGAAAAGACTTTGGATAAGATCCTTGATGCAGGGAAGCCGGGGGAAAAAGAAATTGAGGAGATTAAGTCCCAGGTATCGGATGTCATGAGCTTTTTCGGAGGGGAACCGATGGTTAAGCTCCCGAAGAAATCTTTCGAAAAAATGATTTCAAGATATCGTGTTGCCGGAACTTTTGAAAATCTCAGCAGGCAATATGCCAGTGCAATCGAAGCAAAGGACAAAATCATCGCCGGATTAAAAGAACAGATTTCTTCGCTGAAGAGTAAAGTCAGAGAATTCACGGATTTTGTTTCTGAGCATGGTCTCATGGAAGACTTTAGGGAATTCATCAGACCGAAGTCTATGAAGGAAAAACTGGAAATCGGAAAGCAAAAATCTCGTGAGATGGAATCTCAAAAGAGAAACTTAACTGTGGTAACGGATAAAAAACATGATATCGCGATATAGTCGCGGGAAAGGATTATAAAATGAATTCATATGGTGTATTAACAATGCCGGAAGAATTTGAGGAGCGGGATGATCGTTCCTATGAAACTTTGAGGGAGGAGGGCGTATTTGAACTTAAGCTTATATTTAGAGGGTGGTATCGGAAGGCGTTTTCGATGGGCTTAATCTGCTATTTTGAAATGGCTGATTGAAAAAGATGTAAATTATTGTGTTTCCGACACACTAAGAATGGTGAGGACCAATATCGTCCGAAACGGTGCGAGGTTGATTTTGAAAAAGTCAAAGATGACACTTGGTGGCGCTGTGCTGTTGAGAAAAATGAGAAGGGAAATTACACCTGGGTAGCTGCAGAAATGATGGAATGATGCAAAATGGGCGGGAGAGATAATTCTCCCGCCGGCATTTTTTAATTACATCATCATTTACTTAACTACATCATTTTTTGAAAATTGATGTAGTTGACATTGACAATGAGTATAATAAGTGTTATTATTTAAATGCATCATTATATCCGTTTATGAGTAAATTGATGTTTGAATGAGGATATTGAAATGAGAAATTTTGATTACAGTAAAAAATGGGAAAAACTATTGACACCGGAAATAGTGGCACTGCTTACGCAGATCCATGAGTATA
>DFHP01000035.1 GCA_002371335.1 Eubacterium sp. UBA3720 | reverse complement strand
TGTTGTTGTGTTGTGTGTTGTTGTTTTATTGTGTGTTGTTGTGTGTTGTGTGTTGTTGTGTTCCCTTGCTATGCTGTAATAATAAAGCCCTTACATGAACCCGGACCTATAAGTTTCATAACATAATCTTCAGAAACCTTTCCGCTTCCTTAACGGTTGTTCCGTCAGTCAGCATAGACTGCCACGGTATATTTTCATTCCTCCGGACGTTTATTTGAGGGGGATTCAGGAACGCCTCCGGCGTTCCTGCCGCCTACAGAGACTGGAAACTCCCCGACTGAGGTGAACCGGACTTTGCGTGCCGCCGCACAGCAGCTTTGCTGTTCTCCTCCGTTCGGTATACGCATCCCCCGAAAGATTTGTGCCACTGGAAATTAACATAATTTCCCGCGTCGCAAACAAAAAGGACCCGCTTAACGCGGATCCTTTTTCTGCCGGAAGGCAGTTCATTATTCAGCTTCTGTAGTCTGCGTTGATCTTTACATAGTCATATGTGAGATCACAGCCGTAGGCGGTGGCGCTTTCCTTTCCCATATGCATATCCGAGATGATCCTCACATGTTTGCCCGAAAGCAGCTCTGACGCCTCGTCCTCAGAGTAATCTGTACCGGCGCCGTTCGTAAATATCCGGATCTTTTTTGTCCCGTCGCCGCTCTCAAACCACATCTCTACCTTCATCGGATCAAAAACGACGCCTGAGTATCCCAGCGCGCAAAGCTCCCGGCCCCAGTTCGCGTCGCAGCCGAACATTGCGGCTTTAGAGAGAGATGAGCATACGACGGATTTTGCCAGGATGCGGGCATTCTCTTTCGTATCAGCCCCAATAACGACCGATTCCATCAGCTTTGTGGCGCCTTCCCCGTCTGCTGCCATCTCCTTTGCCAGGTGCAGGCAGATTTCATTCAGCGCTTCATAAAAAATCCTGTAGTCTTCATTCTCTTCGGTGATCTCTTCATTTCCGGCCATGCCGTTTGCCATGACCAGAAGCGTATCATTCGTGGAGGTATCCCCGTCCACGGAGATCATATTAAACGTATCCTGGACGATTTCGCCAAGTGCCTTCTGAAGCAGTGTTCCACTGATGGCTGCGTCAGTAGATACGTACGCAAGCATCGTGCACATGTTCGGATGGATCATACCCGAACCCTTTGCCATTCCGCCGAAAGTGACCTTTTTTCCTCCGATCTCCGTCTCCAGAGCGACTTCCTTCTCATGGGTATCTGTCGTCATGATGGCCTTTGCCGCCTGATTTCCTGCTTCGCGATCAGGCTTAAGGTTCGCAACCAGTACCTTTGCTCCTGCCACAAGACGATCCAGCGGGAGCTGCATGCCGATGACTCCCGTGGAACCGAGCAGCACAGTGTCTGCCGGAATTCCCAGGATCCGGGATGCTGCGTCTGCCGTTTCCCTGCAGATACGCAAACCTTCCTCTCCCGTGCATGCATTGGCAATGCCTGAATTAATGATGACCGCCTGGCCAACGCCCTTTCCTTTTACAATATCGCGGTCCCAGATGACCGGGGCTGCCTTGAAAATATTCTGCGTAAACGTTCCGGCAACGTTACATGGCTTCTCCGAAAATACCATCGCCATATCGGTACGTCCCTGATATTTGATCCCTGCAGCAGCGGATGCTGCGTAAAAACCCGCAGGCGCTGTGATTCCTCCGTCTGTTTTCTTCATTTGTATATCCCTCATTTTCTTTTATGATCGTTTTTCATTTTTGCTGCCGGCGTTCGCCGGCCCGCCTGTTTGCTATACTATCACAGCATTTTTTCATGTTCAAGATTGTGGTTTACAGTATGTTATAAAAACTTCCCCACTTCATGCTGAATGGGCTGTTGGGATCATGAAAAGTAACATCGGAAAGGTTTTGTCTTGCGGCCGGCACTTTGAATTTTCAAGTGACAACGCCGAAAATTCATTAGTACCGCTGCCTGCAAGACAGAAGCGGGATCGTCCTGACGATGTATTTTTCATGATCACAACTATTCAGAAATGACATGTGGGAAGTTTTTATTGTTATATCATCAGATCTTCCCGTCTCTGATATCTTCCATGGCTTCTGTCAGCGTTTGATATATTCCCGCCGCCGCTTCTTTGCATTTTTCGTCAGGCTCCCGCAGATCCGGCACCATGATCGTCGTGCTTCCCGAGGCGCCGCCTGCGTGCACGCCGTTCAGGCTGTCTTCAAAGACATAGCACTCTTCACTTTTCAGACCGAGCATCTTTGCAGCAGTGACAAATATCTCAGGGTCGGGTTTTGCGTTGCTCACTTCCGCTCCGCAGATCACCGCATCCACATATTTCATCAGACCGGCTTTACGCAGATTACTCTCGACCACCTCGCGCCTGTTTCCGCTGGCAACCGCGATCTTTACTCCATTTTCAAAAAAATACTTCACCAGTTCTTCCGCGCCTGGTTTTACCGGCAGTTCCCGATCCGTTTTCTCCTGTACAAGCTCATGCCCTCTGTCCAGGAATTTCACATAGTCCACTCCCGGAAAATATTTTTCTATGGACATACGCATCTGCCTGCCCGAAGATCCCGCCAGTTCCTTCATGAATTCGTCCGGACACTCATATCCCATCTCTGCCGCCACCTGCGGCCATGACTGGTCAAAATATCTCTGCGTATCAAAAAGTAAACCATCCATATCAAAAATAGCGCCTTTTTTCATATACACCTCTTTTCCGGGGAGCATAACGCGTTATCCGCCTCTTCCCCGCATCTTTTCTTTTCCTGTCTTTATGTTCAGACAATTGAGAAGAACCAGACGATCGTAAAATCATGTGGATATCCAATCTTCTTCCGCACAAAGGGTTTCTGTCCCCCAGAGTTTCTCAATGCCTGTCTGAGCATTATCTTTCCAGCCATCACTATACACAATCACCGCCAAAACATCAAATCATTAAAACAAAGTCAGTAAATTAACGTAATTTACTGTGAAACATAAAAACCGGTCCGCGGGAAGATATCCGCGGACCGGTTTTTTCCTATGGGTATTAAAAGGATATAATAAAGGTATATAAAAAAGATTGGTGTATATCACGTACGGAACACTTCCCGTTTTGATATCTTAAAGATGAATCATTATCCGGCAAGACCGGAACAGATTCTTTATTCCGGGCCGGGCTGCCGTACGTTTCCGATGCGCCGGAACGCCGGCAGTCCGGTCAGGGTAGTTATTGCTTTTTTAGCATTATAACTCTTACCTGGAGATGAAAGATTTCCTTTTATCTATCAGACCAATCTGGTTCATGCAAGCTCGCCTGTCTCGAAGTTGACCCATTTAGCGTTGTTGTCAGCGGATTTAGCACATGCGTTGATCCACTTAACTCCGTCGATACCTGCCTGAAGGTCAGGATAGATGATCTTATCAAGCGCTTCCTGATCGCCTCTGTCCATAGCGTCCATTACCATTGCGAATCTTGTGTAGCAGTTTGCCCAGGATTCGATCAGTCCTTCATAGTGAAGAGCTCCGAGTCTCTCATCCTCTTTCGCAAGGTCTGACAGGTACGGCATTCCTCTTGTCAGGATCTGGTTTGCCTGACCCTGTACTTCATAGTGCAGGATATCGCACTCAGACTCGCACCACTCCAGCGAAGCCTTTGTTCCGACGATACGGATATGCTGTGCGGAAAGATCTCCTGCGTTTACTGCTGATGTCCAGTGACGTCCTACTGCTCCGTTCTCATATCTCATGAGTACATATGCGTTGTCCTC
>DFHP01000029.1 GCA_002371335.1 Eubacterium sp. UBA3720 | reverse complement strand
GGTTCGAGCCCTGTAGGCCCCATGGTTTTCAGCAGCTTGCGTTATGGCGAGGTAGCTCAGTTGGCTAGAGCACGCGGTTCATACCCGCGGTGTCGAGGGTTCGAATCCCCCCCTCGCTATTTTTTTGTGCCAAAAATTAAGAGAACCACTTTTTTTGGGTAAAAGGTGGCAAAAAGAAATGAACTATGTTATAGTTGATTCAGAAAATTGTTATTATTTTTGTAGCAGAAGAAACATTTTGGGACGGAAAAATAACAAAGAATGACAGACAACGTGCAGATGGTCTGAAGGAAAAGTTGTTTGAATTTAGTACAAGGGAGAAAGTGAATTATGAAAAGCAAATCTGAGAAGAAATTACTGTGGATATTGGCAATCATCGGTGCTATCGCTACAATCGCTGCTATTTCATATGCCGTATATCGTTATATGACGCCTGATTATCTGGACGACTTTGAGGACGATGACTTCGAAGATGATTTTGATGATTATTTCGAAGATGAAGATGACGAAGTTCTGGTAGATGTTAAGGATGACGCTCCTGCTGAGGACGCTCCGGCAGAAGAAGCAACTGCAGATGACGACGATGAAGATGACGATTGATCTCTCAGTAAAATAATATGAAACATAAAAACCGGCGGTGTCAGAGACATGCCGGTTTTTATGTTTCAGAAACAACATGCGGGAAGTTTTAGTTTTGATTTTTGATATACGAAACCAAAAGAGAAAAAGGTAGTATCAGGAAGGAAATGAGGATAGATGAAAAAAGGCGAAATTCATGAGGGCATTGTGGAAAAGGTGTCTTTTCCGAATAAGGGAAGAGTACGTACAGACGAAGGCGATGTCATCGTAAAGAACACGATGCCCGGGCAGAAGGTACGCTTTCAGGTTAATAAAAAACGAAAAAACCGGGTGGAAGGAAGACTTCTGGAGGTGCTGGAAAGATCGCCGCTGGAGACCAGAGATCCTGTCTGCGGGCAGTTTCCGCACTGCGGAGGATGTACGTATCAGACGATGTCCTATGAAAACCAGCTGGAGATGAAGAAGCAGGAGATACGGGAGCTTCTTGGCGATAAGGTGGATTTTGACCAGATGTTTGAAAAAATATATCCAAGCCCCTCAGAATTTGCCTACAGAAATAAGATGGAATTTTCCTTTGGAGACGACAGGAAAGACGGACCGCTCACACTGGGACTTCACCGAAAGAACAGCACATATGACATCCTGACAACGGCGGATTGTAAGATCGTTCATGAGGATTTTAACCTGATCCTGAGAAGCGTCCTTGAATATTTTTCGGAGAAAAATATTCCGTATTATCATAAGATCACGCATACAGGATATCTCCGGCACCTTCTGGTGAGAAGAGCGGCGGCGACCGGTGAGATCCTGATCGACCTGGTAACGTCAGGACAGCCGGCGGGTGAAGAATACACTGCCGGAGATCAGCTGCTGCTTCAGGGACTTGTATTTCGCCTGCTTCAGCTGAAGCTGGAGGGAAAGATCGTAGGCATCCTGCACACAATCAATGATTCGGTGGCGGATGTTATAAAAAATGAACATACAGATCTGCTTTTCGGCAGAGGTTACTTTTTTGAGTATATACTTGGGCTGAAATTTAAGATCACCCCGTTTTCCTTTTTCCAGACAAATTCTAAAGGAGCGGAGACGCTCTATAGTGCAGCGAGGGAATTTCTCGGAGATGTCAAGGGAAAGGTGGTATTTGATCTCTACAGCGGAACCGGAACGATTGCCCAGATCCTGGCGCCTGTGGCGAAAAAGGTGATCGGCGTAGAGATCGTGGAGGAAGCCGTGGAGGCCGCAAAGGAGAACGCCAGGGAAAACGGGCTGGACAACTGTGAATTCATCGCGGGCGACGTGCTTAAGGTGATCGGAGAGATCGGGGAAAAACCGGATGCGATCGTTCTGGATCCGCCAAGGGAAGGTATCCATCCCAAAGCGCTGCCGAAGATCATAGACTTCGGGGTTGAACATATCGTATATATATCCTGCAAGCCAAGCAGCCTTGCGGAGGATCTGGATACGCTGATCGCCGGCGGATATAAGGTGAAGAGAATGGCGTGTATAGACCTTTTCCCTCAAAGTGTCCATGTGGAGTGCGTAGTATTGATGTCAAAGGTTAAGTAAAAATGGGCATAGAAGCGTTGATTTCAAGGGATTCCCGGGTTTCGACCCGGGAATTTTTACGTGGATAAGTTCTGTCAAATAAAGTGTACCCCTTGTCAAGGACATTTTTAAAAGTGGGGCACCCTGTTTTTGAACACCCACACTTTAGTGATTCCTTGTTCGTGGACACGGGGGTTTTGGTGTATCCACTGACTTAGACATTGCCATTTGAGTGTATCCGTATTTTTGGAAATCCCCTCATTCGGCACTCTCGTTTATTGAGTTGTCAACGAAATTCATTCCAAGCTCTTCTGGCTGTTTTTGTATGACCGGAAGTGCCGGGGTGTTCGGAATATCCATAGGATATTCACCTGTGGTTACAAAGTTATAGTACTCGTTTGGCGAAAGCTTGGCCAAATGCCACTGGTATCGCCTGTTATTGTAATAATCCATGTAATCGTCGATGATTGCCTGGACTTCAGAATAATCAGTGCATGCTTCCAGCTTTGGTTTGATATGGTCTTTCATGTGGCCAAAAAAGCTTTCCTGCGGGGCATTGTCCCAGCAATTGCCACGGCGTGACATGGACTGCCGAAGCTTCTTGCTGTGAAGTATATTGATAAAGCTGTGGCTCGTATAGTGTGGGCCTTGATCACTATTATCCTGAATTCGGTA
>DFHP01000165.1 GCA_002371335.1 Eubacterium sp. UBA3720 | reverse complement strand
CCGATCTCAAGCTGTGTACAGTCTGCTGTCAGACCTGTCTGAACTCTTGCGGAAACCGTAGGTCCGAGGTCACGGCCGATAGCCGTAGCTCCCACGAGCATGATCTCAGGCTTGAACTCATTGATCACTGCTGACAGTGCCTGCGCATAAGGCTCTGTGCGGTATGTCTCAAGCTTAGGATCATCAACGACGATTACTCTGTCGGCGCCATATGCCGCAAGCTCGTCTGCCTTATCTTTAATATTATAACCAAGAAGTACTGCTGTTACTTCTGTCTCCAGCGGTTTAGCCAGATTCTTTGCTTCGCCAAGCAGCTCAAAGGCAATGTTTTCGATCTCATTGTCTACCTGCTGAGCAAATATAAATACGCCTTTATATTCTTCCAGATTCATATCTTTCCTCCAAATATTGGTAAATGCCGCAGAAAAACAGATGTGCTTTTCCGGCCGATTCTCTAAAGATCAAATATAATGCTTCTCAATAAGCTTGTCTGCGATTGCCTGTGCTGCCTCATCCGCTGAAAGATCTGCAACAACCGTTCCTGCTCCCTTTTTCACTTTATCGGAAGCTCTTGCAATTTTTGTAGGAGAACCTGCAAGACCGATGTTCGCGTCATCCAGGTCTTTCAGATCCTTTCTTCCCCATGTAGTGATCTCTGCGTCAACTGCATCCCAGATACCTTTTACGCTCATATATCTGGGCTCATTCAGCTCGGAAAGAGCTGTGATCAGAGCCGGCATTTTGGCTTTTACTACATGATATCTGTCTTCATAATTACGCTCGACGATGACACTGTCTCCGTCGATCTCGATCTTCTGCGCGTAAGAAATGACCGGCAGTCCGAGATGCTCGGCAATCTGTGGTCCTACCTGTGCTGTATCTCCGTCGATCGCCTGACGTCCTGTAATGATAAGATCATATTCACAGTTGCGAAGCGCTCCGGCGATAGTAGAGGATGTAGCCCATGTATCAGCTCCTCCGAGTACTCTGTCTGTAACGAGGATAGCGTCGTCGGCACCCATTGCAAGCGCTTCTCTGAGCATATCCGTAGCCTTTGGAAGACCCATTGTCAATACAGTAACTTTCGCGCCATACTGATCCTTCAGTCTGAGAGCCGCCTCAAGTCCTGCCTTATCGTCCGGATTCATGATTGCCAGCATTGCTGCTCTGTTAAGAGTTCCGTCCGGATTAAAAGCAACGCCGCCTTTAGTATCAGGAACCTGTTTAATACATACAACTATATTCACGGTCATGTCCTCCTATTATTTCAAAATATTTGCGGAGATTACCATACGCATAACTTCTGATGTTCCCTCATAGATCTCTGTGATCTTTGCATCTCTCATCATACGCTCTACGTCGTACTCTCTGATATAACCATATCCGCCAAGCAGCTGTACGCACTTGGTAGTAACATCCATAGCCGTCTCTGCAGCGAACAGTTTTGCTTCTGCAGCCTCAAGACCGTAATTCTTCTGTGTGTCTTTTGCTCTTGCGGCTTTGTATACCAGAAGCTGAGCCGCGTCGCACTGAGTCTTCAGGTTTGCAAGCTGGAACTGTGTATTCTGGAACTGAGCCAGTGTGCGTCCAAACTGTTTTCTTTCTTTTACATATGCAAGCGCCACATCAAGCGCGCCCTCAGCCAGACCAAGAGCCTGACTTGCGATACCGATACGTCCGCCGTCAAGCGTATGCATGGCGATGTTAAAGCCTTTGCCTTTCTGTCCGAGGAGGTTCTCCTTCGGGATTCGGCAGTCTGTGAAGATCAGCTCATATGTAGCTGAACCGCGGATACCCATCTTTTTCTCTTTTGTTCCGAATGTGAATCCGGGAGTTCCCTTTTCCACGATAAATGCAGAGATCTCTTTCATCTTACGGCCGCGTTTTTCTACGACGCCCGTTACAGCGATTACGATATAAACATCAGCATAGGAACCGTTCGTGATAAAGCATTTGGATCCGTTCAATACCCACTCGTCGCCGTCAAGCACCGCTTTAGTCTGCTGACCCTGCGCATCTGTACCTGCACCCGGCTCTGTAAGTCCGAAAGCGCCTAACTTACGTCCTGAAGCGAGATCCGGAAGGTATTTCTTCTTCTGATCTTCTGTTCCGTATGTAAGGATCGGATCCATACACAGTGAAGTATGTGCAGAAACAACTACGCCCGTAGTACCGCAGACCTTGGACAGCTCTTCTACTGCCATTGCGTAAGCGAGAATATCTGCGCCCTGTCCGCCATACTCTACAGGGATCGGAATACCCATGATTCCATAACGTCCCATTTTTTCGACTGTCTCGGAAGGGAATCTCTCTTCCTCGTCAATCTCCTGCGCCAGTGGTTTTACTTCATTCTGAGCGAACTCACGATAAAGATTTCTGGCCATCTCATGTTTCTTATCCAGCATAAAATCCATGGCTGAACCTCCTTAATTTAATAGTTTCAGGATTGCTTGGTTAACTACGTCTTCTTTCGTGGCGCCGCATATATCTCTGTTATAAATAATATATATGCGAACGTCATTTTTTTAACGTTTTTTATTTAACAATGTTATAATACAACATCATCAATCTTTTGTCAAAACGATTTCAGGATTCTTCCTCATTTTTTGTCAGATAATTCTGCCTGTATTTCTTAGGCGGAATTCCAACGTTTTTCGTGAACTGCGCGTTAAAATAGCTCTGCGTGTCAAAACCGACCATTCCGGCAATATCCGTGATAGAGAGATCCGTGGATATCAGCAGATTCTGCGCTTCTCCGAGCCTGCGCCGCAGAAGATACTGTATCGGAGAATAGCCGCTCATATCCTTAAAAATATGACTCAGATAATACGGGCTGATGTGCAGTTCCTTTCCTATGCTCTGCAGTGTCAGAGGCTCCATGTAATGCTCGTCAATATATTCCTTGATCTGCATACCTATCACACTTGGGTTTTCCATAGGCTCTACAGCAACGCCCTCTATTCTGTCGATCATACTCATTACCCTGACGATCATCGCCTCGATGAGATAGGCAGATACACTTTCCGCCCCGGTCTCTTCCCGTCGAAGCATATCAAACATTAATCTGAATATATTATAGAAGAAATCATATTCCCTTTCTTCTGTATGATATATAAAAGGCGCTTTTTCCGGAATCAGTCCATTCTCGGGTATCGGCGTATTATTTCCTGTTTTTTTCATATCCAGATTTCCGATCGCCGCACAGTATAATTCTAGCTCACTGTCCTTTCCCGTCACATCGTCATGAATAATGCCCGGATTGTAGATCAGAAGGTCTCCCTTTTTTACAGGGTATTTTTTATTATGGATCAGAAACTCGCTGTTGCCGTCACAGATCAATATTATCTCAGTATGATCTTTATGCGAATGCATCAGCCGCGGATGCCTGCTGGCATTTCTGCTGATATGACTTACATATCTAAGCTCCGGCATTTTTTTCTGTTCAAATATATTCTCCACATGCCTTTTTACAAAATGCTGCGCGTTCATTCTTTCATATGTTCCCATACCATTCTCTCCTTTTCAGAAAGTCCCATGGCGGGACTCCATCTTTATATCCTTCCTTTCTCTGTCTTTTCCTGCTATGATCCCCTCTCCTTTATAGTTATAATGTGTCATACAAGCTTGATTACATTTTAAAACCGTACAAAATATTTTTCTATCAAAATTTTGTTGTTTTAAACATTTAACGTCTGACATGGAAACGAAAGATTCTTCCTTAAAAAAAAGGTTTTTGAACGTTTCTCCCTTATTGATTTTTGTTGAATATCATGAGAATATAGCAATAAACATAAAGTTTTTTTATTGTGTGATGTTATAATAAATATTATTAAAAACTTCCCATATGTTATTTATGAAACAGTCTGATCATGAAGTGGGAAGTTTTCGTAATTATCAGTTTTCACATATATTTTATTTTACACCGGAGGCAGCAGCAATGATCAGGGACAAACAGTTTTACAGACGCTTTTTCGCAATGTTTATCGTACTTGTTTTACAGCAGGTTATCACTCTTAGTGTTAATCTTGCGGATAATCTGATGCTTGGCGCATACAGTGAATCAGCGCTTTCCGGAGCAGCCGCCGTGAACCAGATCCAGTTCGTTTACCAGCAGATCATGCTGGCGTTCGGCGAAGGAATCGTGGTACTGGGTACGCAATATTTCGGAAAAGGAAAAATGCAGCCTATAAAAAAAGTAGCTTCAATTGCAATGCGCTTTGGAGTGTGCGCGGCGATAATACTGTTTTTCCTTGTCAGTTTTTTCCCTGCGCAGGCAATTTCCATATTCACGAATGATCAGACTATCATCGCTGCCGGAAGTGAATATCTGAAGATCATACGCTTCACATATTTCTTCTTCGCTGTCACTCAGATCCTTCTGGCAACGCTTCGAAGCACAGGAATCGTAAATATAGCGCTGGGACTTTCCGTGATCTCTCTTATAGTAAACTGCTGCATAAACTATACTCTGATTTACGGTCATTTCGGCGCGCCGGAACTTGGCATAACCGGAGCAGCGATCGGAACTCTAACGGCAAGGATCATCGAGCTTATAGTACTTCTTTTTTTCATTAAATACCGTGAAAAAAACCTTCACCTCAAACTTCGCGATTATAGGTCCTTCGACAAACTCCTGTTCGGAGATTACGTAAAAGTTATGGGACCGCTGCTTTTCGTAAACAGCATGTGGGGATTCAATAATGCCGCGCAGAACGCCATTCTCGGACACATGACAGCCCGGGCTATTGCCGCGAACAGTGTTGCATCTACTTTATTCCTGATGGTCAAATCAGGCGCCCAGGGTGCCTGCGGTACAGCCTCTTTCTTTATCGGAAGAACCATCGGAGAAGGCAGCATGGATAAGCTGAAAAGCTATGCGAAAACGCTTCAGGTCATGTTTGTGGGCATCGGTATCTTTGCAGGCATTATTCTTTTCCTTATCAGGATCCCGATCCTGGGCATATATAATCTGGAGCCGGAAACAAAGGCTATGGCAAATCAGTTTCTCCTGATACTTTCAGTCATCGTTGTGACAATGTCATATCAGATGCCGACGAACGCCGGAATAATCAAGGGCGGAGGAGATACAAAATACTGTATGAAACTGGATCTGATCAGTATCTGGTGCATTGTTCTTCCTGTTTCTTTTCTTCTGGCATTTGTCTTCCACGCTTCTCCTGTCGCCGTGGTGATCATGCTGAACTCCGACCAGGCATTCAAATGTGTTCCGGCCTTCATAAAAGTCAATTACGGACATTGGGCAAAGAAACTGACACGTGATGAATAATAGTAAAAACTTCCCACATGTTATTTCTGAAGCAGTCTGATCATGA
>DFHP01000197.1:42624-45016 GCA_002371335.1 Eubacterium sp. UBA3720 | reverse complement strand
GTTCATGGGAAGAATGCGCTTTCTGATGAAGGAAAGGAGCTGCTCGATAGTTTTCTCTCGGCCTATTTACTGACAATTTTTGGTAATAAAGCTTCATCGGATATCGAGTCGATCGATATCATCAGCCATACCGGAATCGGTCCGGAGTCTGTGATGGAAAACCTTTCCAGACAGTATGCAGACGTTGTATGCTCATATCTGTCCGAAAGATCAGCAGCTGACTGTACCGAGGATGAGAACAAATTCCGGACACTGGCGTCCGGTTCAGGAAGATATTATACATCGCCCGGCGTCACTGCGGGAGATGGCAGCGACGCATGTATAGAGATAACATATAAACTGAAACCGTCAAAAGCAAAGAAAAATCCCGGACTGGAGGAAATATCGCTCGGAAACAACGGAACCGGGGACGGAGTTTCGTTCCTTCAGGAATTGACCGAAAGTGTCAGCGGTGAGACTGCGGATATACTCAGGATTTATGCGGGCAGTATTTCAGAGAAAGAATATACGAATGATGAGTTTGGCATTCAGTGGACTTTACCGGAAGGATGGCGATTCTATCAGAACAGACGGATGGAAAGTTTTAATAACGGCTCCGCTGCGGATCTGCTCGCCCGCCGGCAGCCGGTATACATCATGGCAGCTTCCGACAGCGGCGACAGGCAGCAGGTTTCCATGAGGTTATATATTGCTGAGAAAAAGGAAGAAGGCCTTACTGAAAACATGCATCAGAATTACCTGCATTATTATCAGGCTCTTTTCGGGAATGTGAAAGAAGAGTTTACGGAAGAAAAAATTAACGGGCGGAAAATTCCACGTTCAGTTTATTCCTTTTACTGGGACGGCCGTCAGGTGACAAGGACAAATTATTATTTTTCAGGTGAAAAAGCATTGCTCGTTGCAGGAATAACGGTTCCGGAAGGAGAAGAGGGTCCGGGAAATCTTTTCGGAGAAGATTGATCCGCAAAGAATCCATATAAGATCCAGTAAAAAATCATATTTTGAAGGAGAAAGGATATGAAAAAAAGTAAGTTACTCAACTTAATGGTAAGCGCTGTGCTGACAGCTTCATTGATCTGCGGCTGCGGCAGCAGCCCGGCAGGAGGAGCGGCGGAGGATGCAGGTAAGGAAGGAGCTGCAGTATCGGCTGTGTCTGAAGCAGCGGGATCCGCGGGGGATGCGAAGTCATTGTCAGGAAATGTAACAGGGCCGCAGGCGGCTCTTAATGATATCATGTCTTCCATGAACCGGCCTGTCGGCGATATGGTAAAGAATTTCAGCACAGAGGAGCCGGAAGAAATATCAGCTGAAGAAGCCGAGGGAATGGACCGCGCGATGCGTGAGTATGTCCCGGGAAAGGACAGTCTGCTCAAGAACAAGGCAAAAGAGTTCTATTACTATACTCAGCTTAATGATACGCAGCAGGAATACTACGATATGATCTACATGCTCGCAGAAGATCCGGAGTCAGAAAACAATATCGTTTCTACAACAATCAGTAATTCATATGATCCGGATGCTGTTCAGGAGGATCTTTTCACTGCTTATCTGGCGATCATTTATGATCACCCCGAATTGTTCTGGATGTATAACGCGATCAAGACGGATCTGGAATTTTCTGTTTATACCCTGAATTCTGAGACAACACTTTATATTCAGTTTACAGACGTATATGAAGACTATGAAAAAGACATGACCGCATTCAATAAGGCCGCGGAGGATTTCATGAAGGATATCGATCTGAATGCTTCAGAACTGGAGATAGCCGGTGAGATCCACGATAAGCTTCTCGATCTGGCCAGCTATGATTATGATGTGGCTGCAAGCGAAGAGGTGCAGGATCTGGCACACACAGCTTACGGCGCGCTTGTACAGAACAGCTCAGGCCAGGCAAATACCTGTGTGTGCGATGGTTATTCACTGGCGTATGTTTATCTTTGCCAGCAGGCCGGTATTGAAGCGATATTCATGGGAGGCGTTGCCGGAAACACAGAGCTGGATGCAGGAGGACATGCATGGAGCATGGTCAAGGTAGACGGCGAGTGGAAAGAAGTAGATACGACCTGGGACGATATGGATGATATGGTAGAAATGATCAAAAATGAACTGAATACTCTTAATGACTCAGACAGAAAATATATCGAAACAGCTCTCTCGGACAAGGAATATATAGATGCGCTCGAGCACTATCTCTTCCTGGTATCTACGGATACGATCACTAACTACAAACCGGATGACAGCGTAATGTATTATTTTGACGATGGAGCGGTCGTCTGTTTCGTCTTTGAAAGCGTACATATCCGGGCAAATAAAGCGGCCGGCTTTGAAGCAATGGGAAGTATCATAAAGAATGCACCTATCGCCGCATAAGATGAAACCGGGGACGGAGATT
>DFHP01000197.1:0-42540 GCA_002371335.1 Eubacterium sp. UBA3720 | reverse complement strand
AATCTCCGTCCCCGGTTTCATCTTGTGTGCATGGCGGCGCGCAAAGTCCGGTTCGCTCCCGGACTTTCTTTTTAAAGGTTTTTGCCTGCTTCATAACCTTCGTGGGTAGCCTGGGTCACTTTCCGTGCCTTTACGGCGTCGCCAACGGCAGTGTAAGGAATGCCTGCTTCATCGAGTTCTTTTTTCAGATCTTCGTTTGAGCGGTATCCGGTGGCAATCACTATCGTATCCGCAGGGGCGAGGCATTGTGTTCCGTCCGCGGTTTCATATAGTACGCCGTTTTCCTTTATCTCAAGGACTCTGACGCTGGTGTGGACACTGACTTTTCTCTTCTCAAGACTTGCCTTCAGGTTCCAGTTGACAGCCAGGGCTGCATCTTTTGCTATCTCCGGCAGCATCTCCAGAATGGTAACGTTTCGAAGAAGCTGCGCCAGAAAGTGTGCGGTCTCCGCGCCGACCTGCCCGCCGCCTATGACTACACAGTTCGTGCCCGGCATTATACGTCCTTCCAGCAGATCCTGAGCGTTCGTGATATTGGGATTGTCTTTTATCCCGGGGATCGGCGGCATGGACGGATGCGAACCGGTGGCAACGATCACTTTATCGAAGCTGCCTTCTTTTATGAGCCTCGCTGAAGCGGGTTCGTTATAACGGATCTCCACCCCGAGCTTTTCGCACTGTACGCGCTGCCATACAAGGAAATCAGTTATTTCTCCTTTTGTCGGAGGAATGGCTGCAGTGTAGAAATTGCCTCCGTTGTGATCGTTTTTTTCAAAAACGGTTACTTTGTGGCCTGCCCTGGCAGCGGCGATCGCCGCATACAGGCCGGCAGGACCTGCGCCGGCAATGGCGACCCGGAGAGGCTTTTCGGCAGCAGGAATCTCTCCTTCGTATTCATGCCCAAGCTGCGGATTCAGAACGCAGGTGATCGGATTGTTCGTAAACAAAACGCCTTCACAGCCATCGTTACAGCCTATGCATCGGCGGATATCCTCGAAGCGGCTTTCTTTCGCTTTGCGAGGCATATCGGGATCACAGAGGGAAGCGCGTCCCATTGCGACAAAATCAGCTTTTCCTGAAGCCAGTATCTCATCGGCAAGGAAAGGATCGTTGATGCGGGAAACAGTGACTACAGGAATCGAAACCACATCTTTGATCTGTTTTGCCCAGTCTGTAAACCAGCCATGAGGTAAGAAGCTGGACGCAATATTATAATCTACGGAAAGATAATTGGCGACGGACACATGGATCATGTCCAGTCCGGCATTTTCCATCATAATGGCGATTGCTTTGCTGTCCTCAATGGTAAGTCCGCCTTCTACAAATTCGTCTGCAGAGATACGCATATCTATGATAAAATCGTCGCCGCATTTCTCGCGGACGTCCTGGATTATCTCTCTGGCAAAACGGGTGCGGTTCCAGAAATTTCCTCCGTATTCGTCAAGACGCTTGTTGGAATATGGAGAAAAGAACTGCGTGATAAGATAGCCGTGAGCTCCGTGGATCTCGACTCCGTCGAAGCCGCATTTTTTGGCACGGAGGGCAGTATCTCCGTATTTTTTCACCATTTCGCGGACTTCCTCCGTGGTAAGAGGAACAGGAATCTGGTCTCCGAAAGGACAAGGAATAGCGCTTGAAGACCTGGTATAACATCCTTCCGGGATCCGGTCGGAAGCTGTCTGCCTTCCGCAGTGATATATCTGAGCAAGGATCGTAGCGCCGTATTTATGGACCCGCTCAGGAAGTTTGGAATGGCTCTCGATCTGTCCGTCATTCCAAAGGCCTGCGGTGCAGCTGAAACCATGGCCCTCCGGAGATACATTATAGTCTTCCGTGATGATAAGCCCCCAGCCGCCTCTGGCTTTGGCCTCGTGGTAAGCTATGTATCGTTCAGTGGCAGTACCGTCTTCGTTGCAGAAATTCGTAACCATAGCCGGTACGGTGAAGCGGTTTTTGATAGTGTGTCCTTTGATCGTAATCGGGCTGAAAACATGGTAAAACATAGGGACCTCCTTTCGTTTCGGCTTGGCGGGGGAGTCTCCCCGCTGCCATGACTGAATGCAATCATAATAAGTTTTCGGGCAGCGGTTATGATGAGTTTTTTATACGAATCAGGAGTTTTTTTAAGATTCTGTTTTCACGTAGTATCTTAATTTAATATTATGAGAGAATCCGTCTTAAAGCTATTGCAAAAAATTGTCCGGTTCGTCTATAGTAAACATTAGGAACAACAGGTTTTTAAGGGTATGGAAAATTATATGTTTCAAATCTTGCGTTGGTTTTGCGGCAGCGGGCTTTTTGCCCCGGAAAAGGAGAACTATATGTATTCCTCTATTTATAAAAAGCCTGATCCTTATATCTCGATCGGCAGACCATGGATAACGAATCTTAGTTACATACAGGCTTCCGGGAGGCCGGACTGGATATTTTATATTCATACGCACAATGCTGTGGAGATTTCATATATTTTTAAGGGAAAAGGTTCGCTGTTTTGTGACGGTAAGCAGTATGAAATGAAGGAAGGGGATATCGTGGTCAAAAATCCACAGATCCCGCATGCCGAAAATACGCATCCGGATGACCCTCTGGAGGAGATATGTATTCTCATTGAAGACCTGGAGATAGAAGGGGAGCCAAAAAACACATTTCCTGTCACCGGGGGTTCTCCTGTGATCTGCTCCGGAGAAAAGAAGGTGCTTCTGGAAGCTTTGTTCAGGGAGATCCTTCACTGTATGTCGGACAAAGAAAAGCCGGAAAACGCCTATGCGGGAGAACTTCTGCACGCAATTCTGACGGCAGTCCTGGCCACTATAAAGAGCGAGGAGTGGGAGCAGGCGTCGGATAAAGACATGCAGGATCGGCATACGCAGGAGATACGAAGTTATATTGAAGAAAACTATGCAAGAGACATCTCGCTGGATTCGATCGCGGATGAATTTCATTTCAGTATGTACTATCTGGCGAGGCAGTTTCGGAAGCATATGAATTATACGGTGAACAATTATATAGTCAGCTGCAGGATTGGGGAGGCGCAGAGGAGTCTGATACATACAGACCAAAGCATCAGCGATATCGCGCTGCGCTGCGGATTCAGGAATCTGTCCTATTTTTACACCTCCTTCAGAAAAAAAGTCGGCTGTACGCCGGCTGAATTCAAGAAATTGTACCGCTATCCTTCAGAGGACGTAAAATGAAACCGGGGACGGAGGGTAAGTTCCAATTTTAGTGGAATTTACCCTCCGTCCCCGGTTTCATCGCCTTACGCGTGTTATCAGTCCTCAGCCTTTGAGAAACTGTTTTTGTCTACGCCGCAGAGCGGGCATTCCCAGTCATCAGGGAGAGCTGTAAAAGCTGTTCCGGGAGCAATTCCGTTGTCCGGATCTCCCTCTGCGGGGTCATATACATATCCACATACATCACAGATATATTTATCCATTGTTTTTATCCTTTCTTTTTCAGGCAAATTCATTTAAGTATTTTTTAGTTTGATTCAATATCCACCGCCTATAGAGGAGGGGATTCCCCATCTGAATTGAATGATATCTTTTTTTCAGGACAAAATATAGCATGATTTACCATGGAATTTGTACAATTTCGTTATTTGCGCGTTAATATGACCGTGCTATATATGTTATGGTTTCGAAATCACATGTTTTAAACAAAGAAAGGAATCCTTTTATGAGAGAGACAAATGCAGATCCGAAACAGAAGATCAGAGGAAAAAGAAAAGAGATTTCTTTCGGGATGCTTCCGGTCGTACTGGAGCAAAAAATCATAAATTCAAAGGATAATCATGAGGAGCTTCTGCACTGGCATGATGATGTGGAGATCATACGGATCCGTTCGGGAAATATACACTGCCATGTGAATGATTCCGACTTCCTTCTGAACCCCGGGGAACTATGCTTCATTAATTATGACGCTCTCCACCGCGTTTATAATACGGAAGAGGCCGAAGGAACGCTGGATGTCTTAAGAATAAAAACAGAAATTCTGGCCGATAACAGAGAAATATATGATAAATATATTATCCCCATCATCAGCAATCCGGATTTTGCCCATGTACAGATGGACGGAAGAAACAGCTACGCAAGACTGATATCGGATATATTTGATTCCCTCTATGAGCTGATCACAGAGAAAACCACAGGATATGAGCTGGATGTGATCGGCTATATCTATATGATATTCCGCAGACTTTACCTGGTCTACATCGCCAAGGAGGACATTCCTGCGTCCTGCGGAAGCGATATTTCACTTCAGAGGAAAATGTCGACGTACATTTATGAGCACTATCAGGAGAAGATCTCTCTGGACGACATTGCCGGGGCGGCAGGAGTGAGCCGGTCAAAATGCGCGGCTCTTTTTCACAGATATACCCAGAAGACGCCTGTAAGTTTTCTGAACAGCTATCGTCTGGAGATGGCAGGAAAGCTGCTGAGTTCGACCGATGAACCGATTTCATATATTGCTCAGGCCTGCGGCGTTGGCGAACAAAGCTACTTTAACCGTCTTTTTGCAAGGGAATTCGGATGTACGCCCCTGGAATGGAGGAAAGCAGGCAGGCAGGAGAACGAAAACTTTGTTATGTCATAAGAAATTACGATTATTTCCTATGACATAAACCCTCCGGGGGATGCACACGCCGCACAGAGGAAGGCAGCTGCGCTGCTGTGCGGCGGCGCGCAAAGTCCGGTTCGCCCGCGGACTTTGATCTTTCTGGAAAAGCTTAATACAATCTTAATTCCATGGCATGATGCCTTAATACTGTCTTTGTGAGCATTCCTTTATAATGGAAAAACGGAATAGAACTGGAGGCTTATTATGGGTAGATTTCTATGGTCAAAAAAGCTTTCGACCTTTCAGATAATAATCTTGGGTTTTCTGATCGCCATTTTGCTTGGCGCTTTGCTGCTAATGCTTCCCATATCTTCTGAAGAGAAGCAGTGGACAGCGTTTGAAAACGCGTTGTTTACCGCAACTTCCGCAGTCTGCGTAACCGGCCTGGTCGTTAAGGATACCGCTCTGTACTGGTCTGTATTCGGAGAGATCGTGATCATGCTGCTGATACAGATCGGCGGTCTGGGAGTGATTTCCGTAGTGGCATTTATAGCTGCACTTTCAGGCAGAAAAATTTCATTACTCCAGAGGACCCTGCTTCAGGACAGCATATCTGCCCATCACATAAGCGGTATGGTAAAAATGACCAGCTTTATTTTTAAGGTGGCGTTTATCACTGAACTTGCGGGAGGACTTGTTATGATGCCGGTTTTCTGTACAAAATACGGAATTGAAGGCATATGGATGTCATTCTTTCATTCGGTCTCAGCCTTCTGTAACGCCGGTTTTGACTTAATGGGGGATAAGAGCGGAGCATTTTCATCTCTGTCCTGCTTTAAAAGTGATCCGGGAATCGTCATCCCTGTGTGCATTCTGATCATAACAGGCGGGATCGGCTTTCTCACGTGGGACGATATTTATGTTCACAGATCGCACATGAAGAAATATCGAATGCAGAGCAAAGTAATACTTGCCACCACTTTGGTGCTGGTACTGATACCCATGATCATGATGTTTAATCATGATTTTGCGAATTATCCTTTAAAAGAAAGGGTATGGCTTTCTTTTTTTCAAACGGTCACGCCTAGAACTGCGGGATTCAATACCGCGGAGATTTCCGGCATGACTGAAGCAGGTCAGATAATGATAATAATTCTGATGCTGATCGGCGGTTCTCCAGGATCCACAGCCGGAGGTATGAAAACGACGACTGCTGCTGTTCTGATCGCAAATACATTCGCGGTGTTTCGAAGAAAGAAGAATGCACAACTCTTTAACAGAAGGATAGAAGACAGTACCGTAAAGAATGCGGCTACGCTTCTGGTAATGTATCTTTTTCTGGTTCTGACGGGAACTTTTATCATCAGCACGATTGAGGAGCTGCCGGCCAGGGAATGTCTGTTTGAGACAGCGTCTGCCATTGGAACCGTGGGTTTATCTCTGGGGATTACGCCCTCTTTAGGGACTGTGTCCCATATGATATTGATCGCACTGATGTTTTTCGGGAGAGCAGGCGGCCTGACGCTGATGTTTGCCGCACTCAGCAGCAGAAATACAGAGGTCGCGCAGTATCCTGTAGAAAAAATAATCGTAGGCTGACGGAGAAAACAATAATGAAATCGATTCTGCTTATCGGACTGAATAATTTTGGCTTTATGCTTGCAAAAAATCTGCGTGATCTCGGTCATCAGATCATGGCAGTTGACAGGGAAGAAAACCGTGTCAACGCTGTTCTTCCGTTTGTTACAGATGCTCAGATCGGGGACAGTACAAATGAATTGTTTCTTAAGTCTTTGGGGATCAATAATTATGACATGTGTATTGTGGCAATTGGTGGAGATTTTCAGAGTTCACTGGAAACGACTTCGCTGTTGAAGGAACTGGGAGGAAAGCTTGTGATCTCCCGGGCGGACCGTGAAGTGCAGGCAAAATTCCTGCTTAGAAACGGTGCGGATCAGGTGATAAATCCTGAAAAGCAGGTCGCCGAATGGGCGGCCATAAGATACGCATCCGATCATATCCTGGACTTTATTAAGCTTGATGATAAGTATGCTATTTTTGAAGTCGCCGTTCCGGAGAACTGGGTGGGAAAGACAGTAGGACATATTGATATACGGAAAAAGTATGGGATCAATATCGTAGCTGTTAATGAGAATGGGGTAATGAACCATTCCGTGACGACAGAAACGGTATTGCACAGTAATGTTACAATGCTTGTTCTTGGAGAGCATAAAGCAATCCAAAAGTGCTTCCGTACATGATTATATACTAAATTCCGGAAGGGGGCGCAGGCTTTATGGAAATCATTCTTTTAGTTATCATGATATTCGGCATATTCTGGATCGGATATCTGGCAGTAGATCGCTGCGGCCGCTTTACAGATAAAAACTATAAGGAAATTGATTCGTCTGCTGCTAACCACAGCGTGCTGGTTATAAATCAGGGAAAGGAATGTGAAGAAGAAATAGAAAAAGAATTAGAAACATTTATTAATCCTGATACTGACGGTGAGCTGGACGCTTATAAAAAGAAAAAGCATCAGTCAGACATTCTCCGTATGACCTTGAGAGATTCCTTCATAACGCTGATGCTTCTGATCGCATCCACAGGTCTTGGCCTGATATTTACCTGGTTTGGCTTTTCAGAATCAAATATTATTACAGTTTTTATATTGGGAGTTTTGATAATATCAGTTACTACAGTCAGTCCTTTTTACAGTCTTATCGGTTCGCTTGCAAGTGTTCTGCTGTTTAACTGGTTTTTTATTGCCCCCAAATTCAGCTTTCATACGTATGAAACTGAATACGCGGTTACATTTGCGATCATGCTGATATCTGCGCTGATCACAGGAACACTGGCCGGCAAACTAAAGGAAAATGCCAGATCCTCTGCGCTTGAAGCCTTTCGTGTAAAAGTACTGTTTGATACAAATCAGCTTCTTCAGGGCGCCGGAAATACAGATGATGCGATTAGGATAACAGCGGGGCAGATCAAAAAACTCGTGAGCAGAAATGTGGCGGTCTATCCTGTCAATAAAAACGGAGCACTGGGAAAAGCAATCATTTCTGACGCGGGAGGCAGTGAAGGAGATACAGTATTTGAAGAAGAAAACGAAAGGAAAACAGCCGAAAAGGTATTTCATGACAGGCGCGATATGGACACGTCGTCTTTGTTTAATGACGGAGGATCTCAATATCACGCGATCAGTATAAATGGACATTGTTACGGCGTGGTATGCATCCGGTCTGACAATGACCCGCTGGATGGTTTCGAACACAGTGTGCTTATGTCTATCATAGGAGAATGCGCCCTTACGCTTGAAAATATACATAATGAGGAAGAAAAGAAGAAAGCGTCTGATGCTGCAAGAAATGAGCAGATAAGATCGAATCTGCTTCGTTCTATCTCACATGATATCCGCACGCCGCTTACTTCGATCTCAGGCAATGCCAGCAATCTGCTTTATCATTATACGCAGATGGATGATGAGATGAGAAGTCAGATATTTTCAGATATATACAACGATTCTGAGTGGCTCATTGAACTGGTAGAGAATCTACTGTCTATTTCACGTCTGGAAAATGGTCAGATGACGATTCATTTATCGGTGGACATTCTGAATGACGTAATTGAAGAGTCACTGAAGCATATTGACGGCAGTTCAGTCAGGCATCATATTACAGTAAGTGATAATGAAATGATACTTGTCAAAATGGATACAAGGCTGATCATGCAGGTGCTCATTAATCTGGTCAATAATGCCATTAAAAACACGCAGATCGGATCCGAAATACATATCAGAAGCGAAAAGAAAGATAAATATGTCATGGTCAGCGTTATTGATAACGGTCCGGGAATTCCCGATGAAATCAAACCTCATATTTTTGAACTGTTTTATACAGGACAGAATAAGGTAGCGGATGGAAGAAGAGGTCTCGGTCTGGGACTGGCCCTCTGCAAATCAATCATTGAAGCCCATAATGGCACGATCACACTGACGGATAATAAGCCGTCAGGCTGCTGCTTTACTTTTTCGCTTCCGCTGGTGGAAGAGGTGAATACAAATGAACAGATCTACAATACTGGTCGTGGAGGATGATACTCCGGTACGAAATCTGATGGTTACTACACTGAAAACACATGACTATAAATATCTTACAGCGGTAAATGGCTCAGAAGCAATTTTGTTTGCCTCGTCATATTCTCCTGATGTGGTTTTTCTGGATCTGGGACTGCCGGATATGGATGGTATTTCAGTGATCCGCCAGATAAGAAGCTGGTCTAATATGCCGATCATCGTTATCAGCGCCAGGAGTGAGGATGAAGATAAAATAGAAGCCCTTGACGCAGGCGCGGATGACTATCTGACGAAACCATTTTCCGTGGAGGAACTCCTTGCACGGCTTCGGGTAACGATTCGCAGGCTTTCCATAATGAAAAGCTACAGTGAAAAAGACAGCTCAGTTTACGTGAATGGCAAATTAAAAATAGATTATTCCGCCGGCTGTGCATATCTGGATGACGAAGAACTTAAACTAACGCCTATAGAATATAAATTGCTGTGTCTTCTGGCGAGAAACACGGGAAAGGTCCTGACTCATACCTACATTACACAGCATATATGGGGACGAAGCTGGGACAATGATATAGCATCTCTCCGGGTATTCATAGTGACTCTCCGGAAAAAAATCGAATCAGCCCCTGATTCCCCACAGTATATACAGACGCATATTGGCATAGGATACCGGATGATTAAAACGGATTAGAACGAGGTACCGGTATGTCCTGCGCCGGATCTCCTGCATTTTTAACGAAAAGAGGAGAGCGGCATGATATGCGCTCTCCCCTTTGATAAGTTTTTATTTCTGATATTAAACTTCCACGACCTGTTCGATCACAGGGCTGCCGGCAAGAAGCGGCGTAAAGCCGGCGGCAAATTTCCGGAAGTGGGCTGACGCGTTATGTGTCTCGATCGCCTGCTCATCTTTCCATCTTTCTACAAAGAAATATTTGTACTCATTGTCTTTTCCCCTGTACAGACGGTAATCATCGTTTCCCGCTTCTTTCCGGGAAGCTTCTATACATTCCGCCGCCAGACCCAGGAAAGTATCCACGCATTCAGGTTTCAGTTCAAACATTGCTATAATAGTGATCATATTTGCCCTCCTTGATATCATTGGTCAGATAATTGCGAAACTCAACGGGAGGAATTTGAGTAAGAGATCCAAACGATCAGGACAAGCATTAGAAGTTTTTGACTTAAAGACGTTTGAATGTTCATACATTTCCCGGGGCATATGATGTTTCACAATCACCTGAAAAATAGTTCACATGGTTTCGGTCTCTTTAAGTGGATTTTATAATAGAAAAGGACGAAAATCCACTACAAATATTTACACAGTTATTATATAATAGCCGTTATAGCTTTTGGATCTTTGCAGAGATATTTGACCTGAGATCTGTTGATATCACAGTACTGCCGCGGGCAGGAAAGATAAGAGAAAAAATGATATTGCGACATAATACGAGGTGACATTATGACGGAAATGGAAAAAATGCTGAATGGGAAGATCTATGATCCTGCCGACGGAACACTCATCAGGCTGAGAGAGAAAGCACATGATCTTTCGCTCAGATATAACAAGTGCAGGGAGGCGGATCCTGAGCGAAAAGATATCATAAAGGAGCTGCTGCCTGATGCAGGTGAAAATGTATATATACAGGGTCCGATACAGTTCGATTACGGCTGTTTTACGAAGATCGGAAAAAATACATTCATTAATTTCAATTTTACCTGTCTGGATTGCTGTCCTGTGGATATAGGGGAGGATGTATTCTTTGGACCGAATGTTTCGATACTGACGCCGGTACACCCCCTTTGTTATCAGGATAGAAATATTTACAGGCGTGATGATGGGACAAACACAGACCGGGAGTACGCGAAGCCGGTCACGATAAAAGATAACTGCTGGATCGCCGGAAACGTAACGATCTGCGGAGGCGTAACGATCGGAGAAGGCTCTGTGATCGGCGCTGGAAGTGTCGTCACAAAAGACATTCCCGGGGGAGTAGTTGCCGCGGGGGTTCCATGCCGGATCATCAGAAAGATCACGGAAGAAGACAGAATGGAAAACCATCCGGAACTGTTCTGAGCTTTGTATATGACTGTACAAGGTATGGAACAAGCAGAAGAAGACAAGAAAGAAACAAATAAACAGGAGGAAATTTTGATGGGTTCAATGATGGAAAGGATACAGGGTTTGCCCGACGGAAAGGATCCGCTTGATGAAGCAGGCATGAACAAGGCAGAGGCGCGTGACAGAAAGATCATAAGAACCAGCCTGATCGGTATTCTGGCAAATGTATTTCTCGCGGTTTTCAAGGCCGTCGTAGGACTGACATCTAATTCGATCGCGATCGTTATGGACGCCGTAAACAACCTTTCGGACGCGGCGAGTTCTGTCATTACGATTGTCGGCACAAAGCTGGCAGGCAAGCCCGCTGACAGAAAGCATCCCTTTGGCTATGGCAGGGTGGAGTATCTGAGCGCAATGGTAATATCGCTCCTGGTCCTGTATGCGGGTATAACAGCATTTACGGAATCTGTGAAAAAGATAATACATCCGGATGTTCCGGATTATTCGGCGGCGGCACTGATCATAGTTGCGGTGGGCGTTGTCACAAAGGTAGTTCTTGGAAGATATGTGAAAAAAACGGGAGAGAGTGTAAATTCAGATTCTCTGATCAATTCGGGTGAGGATGCGACGCTTGATTCCATTATTTCTGCATCCACGCTTGCGGCCGCAGTGATCTACATTGTATTTCACATCTCCCTTGAGGCATGGCTCGGCGCTATCATTGCGGCAGTGATCATAAAATCCGGAATAGAGATGCTCGGAGAAACATTGTCGAAGATCCTTGGTGAACGTGTGGAAGCCAAACTGGCAAGAGACATAAAAAAGACGATCGCGCAGTATCCTGAGGTTAACGGCGCATATGATCTGATCATGCATAACTACGGGCCGGATATTTACAGCGGATCAGTACATATTGAAGTCCCGGATACATTTAATGTAGGAGATCTTGATCAGCTGATAAGAAGGATAACACTAGATGTATACAAAAAGCATGATGTCATTCTTACGGCAATTGGAGTCTATTCCGTGAACACAAAGGATCCGGAGGCGGTCGAAGCAAGGAAACTTGCCGGAGAGATAGCCTTATCCAATCCTTATGTTCTTCAGATGCATGGATTCTATATAGACAGAAAAGAAAAAACGATCCGTTTTGACATTATCATAAGCTTCGACGCGGAGGATCGGACCGAGGTCTACCGGCAGGTTTATAAGGATGTACAGAAGGCGTTCCCGGAATACAAACTGCAGATCGGTATAGATACCGATTTCAGTGAATCATGAACAATCTGATCAGATGGGGCAATATATAATAAAAACTTCCCACGTATCATTTTTCATGATCGCAACTGACTCTGCAGCATGAAGTGGGAAGTTTTAATATATAACTGAGAGAGACATAAAAGGAGCAGATATTTAATAGTCTGCTCCTTTTTTGACGAAATTTTAGGGAAACGGTTAAAATATGAACAAAAATATATTAAACATAATATAAATAAATGCTATAATTGTTGAATCAGACGGGACGAATCTTATAACAAAAAGATAAAAATGTCTTATACTGATATACGAAGAAAACAACAAATAATCAGATGATCAGATGATCTGAAAGCTGAGGTCGTTTCTGGAAAAACCGGGGAATAACTTAATGATATGTGAGAAATGCGGAAAGTATAATGATGAAAAAAATGTATATTGCAAAGAATGCGGAGCACTGTTAAGAGACGATACGGAATTATTAAATAAAAATAATACCGGTATATTAAAAGAAGAGACATCTAAGAGTTCAATTTTGACAGGGACAGTCCGGGTGAATCCTCCGGGTCAGGGGAAAACGGGAGTGGTAAAGCAAAATTCTGAGCCAATGAACAGCTCCCATATGAAAGGACAGGAGAAACTGACATGGAAAACAATGCAGCTGAACTGTGATTATCCTGAAAAACAAACAGATAAAACTGCAACAGGGGTTTTATCTTCACAACAGAACCATAACACATACAAAGAGACGAATGCTGATAAATATGATATACAGAGCAATCCTCGTAAGGATAGTAATCTGGAAAATACTTATTCCGAACATAAGAAAAAAACAGATCCCGGCAGAAATCGTAGAAATCTGATACAGATCATATTATTCACGGCTGGAAATGTTTTGCTGATCATAATAGCATTAGTTCTGATACGTTTGTTGGTTTTAAGAATAAGAGATAAGTATGTAATTCGCGAAGCTGCAAATTCCAGCAGTTCAAGTGAACAGATGACATCGACTGTCGTGCCAACGCCGACAGTTGAGCCAACGCCGACTGTCAATCCGACGCCGACAGCTGAGCCGACACCGACAGCTGAGCCGACACCGACAGCCGAGCCGGCGCCGACAGCCAAGCCGGCACCGACGGCCGAACCTGCGCCGAATCCCGGGACATCTCGCCCGAAAGTTGTTGTAACTGATGTGGAGCCTGATGATTTTTATACTCATGAGCATCTCTGGTTTGCTTCTGCTGAAGCTTCATCAGAACTACATCAGAATCCGGAAGATTATAACGGGATCGTCTATATAAACGACCCGGGAAAAGCTGTTGACGGTGATGTTATTACATCCTGGCAGGAAGGAGCAGATGGATATGGAGTCGGAGAATCGCTGACGCTTAGATTAAATGGAGTAAGAGAAGTACAGTTTCTGGAGCTATATCTGGGCAACTGGCGGGCACCGGATGTCTGGAGCAGAAACACGACGCCCACACGGATGACATTGACGACAGATACTGAAGAGTATGTGCTTAATTGCTCCGGGCAAAGGACTGTACAGTTTGTGTCGTTCACAGAGCCAGTCAGTACGGAGCGTCTGAAATTTACAATTGATCAAGTAAGGGAAGGGGAAGATTCTGACTGCTGCATCTCTGAAATAGTTGCCTATGGGCCATAAAATGTATTCTGAACAGAGAGTATAAAACATGGTCTTAACAGGACAATATGAAATATGATAATATCAGGTCAGCTGAAGCTGTCCCGAACCCTGCGCCGGGTCTCGCGAGCGAGACTTGAATTTTATAATGATTAATAACAGTATTCATATAGAGAAATCTTAGAGGGGTAAGACAATGAAATATGATATTGAATATGCATGCATCTGCAATGTCGGAAAACGCAGGCAAATGAATCAGGACAATTTCATTTGTAATGGAATTATACGAAAGGAAAATGAAACCATACGGTATCCTTTGACGGGATGCCTGAAAACGGGAGAGAAACGTGTTTTCGGCGTTTTCGATGGTATGGGGGGAGAGCAGAAAGGAGAACAGGCGTCTCTGATCGCGGCGATGGAAGCTCTTTTCATAAAGGAGACAGAACAGCCTGTAAAGGAGCTGGAGAGGTTTTGTACGCAGGCAAATAAAGCCATCTGTGAATATGCGGATGAGAATAATATTTATTCGACGGGTACTACTGCAGCGCTTTTGATGTTTTGTGAAAAAGAAATTGCCTTATGCAATATCGGAGACAGCAAAATATTCAGGTGGTCCATGGGAAAAATGAGCCAGATATCGGTAGATCATTCTATGCCGTCTCCCTTTGGAGGAAAAGCGCCGCTTTCTCAGAATTTAGGAATACCTGAGGATGAGATGCTCATTGAGCCATATGTTGCGATCGGAAAATATCATAATAAGGATATTTATCTGATATGTTCAGATGGTCTAACGGATATGGTACCTGAGCCCGCAATAGCAAAGATATTATCCTCAGGAGATATACGCACCGCTGTAGAAAAACTGGAAAAAGCAGCGCTGGATAACGGAGGAAAAGATAATCTTACGATCATATTATGCAAGGTAAAATGGCAAAGACCAAAGTTTTCTGACATTTTTGGAAGTAAATAAATAAAACTTTCCACCAGCTGCAGGGAGCTTAAACACTATAGACAGGTGAAGAAATTTTATGGGAGAGAGAAATTATAGCAATTTATTAGAAAATGTATGGCCTGAATGGAAAATTGTAAGAAGGATAGGCGGAGGCAGATATGGTACGGTCTATGAAGCAGTGCGGCGGGATGATTTTATGGAAAGCCATTCTGCGGTAAAGATCATATCTATTCCTTCAGATGAAGCAGAATTGGATTCGATCTATGCGGAAGGATATACTGCCGAACAAAGTAAGACTTACCTGCGGGAGCAGGTAGATAAATGTGTCGAAGAAATCCAGATGATGGATTCTTTCAAGCATATTCCAAACATAGTAACGATCGAAGATTACAAGGTCGTAGAAAAGGTCGATGATGTCGGATGGACGATCTATATCCGCATGGAACTGCTGAGACCATTAAATGAAATAATGAATGCCCGGAGCGTTCCGGAAGAAGAAGTGATCAAACTCGGAATAGATATCTGCAGTGCGCTGGAAGCCTGTGTTCGTCAGAACGTGATCCACAGAGATATAAAACCGGAAAACATACTCGTGTTTAATGATCCGCAGGGAGCTTCCAGGATTTATAAGCTGGGTGATTTTGGTATAGCACGCCGGCTTGACAGTTATTCCCGAAGCATGACGAGCAGAGGAACTCCAAACTATCTGGCACCCGAAGTAGTATCAGGACATTATGATTCAAGAGCGGATACTTATTCGCTTGGACTTGTTTTGTATTATTATTTGAATAAGAAGCGTCTTCCGTTTCAGAATACGGAGAAAGAGATACTGACTTCTGAAGAAAGAGGGGTGGCGCTTCGACGCCGTCTGAACAGGGAAAAACCTAATCCACCATGCCAGGCGTCGCGGCAGCTTGCGCAAGTGATCCTGAAAGCCTGCGATCCGGACCCGGCAAAGCGTTTTTCATCACCTACACAGTTTAAAGAAGAATTACTGAATGCAAAAAACGGAATCAAAGAGCCCCACAATCATACAATAAAGGTTCGTCGATCCCCGAGTATTATGTCTTCTAGCCGATCAGAAAGACCCTCCAAGTCTGAGAGGACTATTATACATAGGGAACCGGTTCGTTTTGGAAATGATCCGATATTTATCATGCGCAGAATTTTTATCGGACTGCTTCTGATCGTTCTTTTTCTGATCGTATTGTACTGCGGATCCTATATTTTGGGAATGAATAATCATGACAGGGATGATAAGTCAAAGACTTATGATAAATCAGAAACCTTGGATAGATCAGAAACTTCGGATACATCAGAGACACACGCTTCGTCTATATCAATAGAACCGACGGAATCGCCAACACCGGACCCGGCAGAAACGTCAACGCCGGAATCAGCAGAAACATCAGCGTCGGAACCAACAGAAACATCAATGTCGGATATAATTATAGAGGATCTGAGAGAACATGCATATGTAGGGGATTCAGTATTATTTGGAGAGTATGATACCGATAATATTATGAAAAACGGCGATGAAACAATCGTGTGGAGAGTTCTGGATGTTCAGGGTGATAAAATGCTGCTCATCACGGAAGATGTTATTGAAGGAATGCACTATAATTCTTCCTTCAATTATGTTACATGGGAGGACAGTTATATTCGCGAATGGCTTAATTATAAATTCTATGATAAGTGTTTTACAGAAGAGCAGAAACAATTCATCCTTCGTACAAATGTATCACCCGGAAAACTTAGCGAGTATGATTCGGACCCGGGAAACAGTACGGAAGATTATGTTTTCCTTTTGAACTATGAAGAAGCGAAAAACTATTTTGCGAATGATGAAAAAAGAAAAGCAGCCTATACATCACACGCAGGGGAAAGCGGTATCTTAAAAAATGAAAACTATGGTACTACATGGTGGTGGTTGCTGACACCGGGCATAACCAATGAACAGGCGTGTATTGTTAATTCCGACGGTTCTTTATCTGCTAATGGAAATGTAGATGGAGGCGGAGGAGTAAGGCCGGCCATGTGGGTTAAGATCCGATGAGAAGATTGAACAGGAGCGTTATGATCCGGCAGGTGAAAACACCTGCCGGTAATCATATGGAGTAGATTTTATGCAGGATTTGGATAAAACAATAAGGTATATTCGAGAGCCGAACGATGGCAGAACGTCCAAAAGATTACTGGTCACGATATTTGATAAGGATAATGCGCCAAAGACATTCTGCCTCGCTGACTATAAGAAGTCATTTGTTTCTTTTGGCAGGTCAGGGAAATGCGATATTGTAATGGACTCTCTGCTTGTATCGGGAGAACATGGGCGTTTTGTTTTCAGGAATGGCCAGTGGGTCATAGAGGACAAAGCAGTTTACACACGTACGCCCAGCACGAATGGATTGATTTATAATAATGCTGCTGTTGTTTCCCGAAAGCTTTCCGATGGTGATTTTATAAGGATCGATGATGGAATAGAAACTATTTCAGAAGGCGTTCTGATGTTTTTTTCTTCACCGGATTCCTTAAACAGATGGAATATATATTCTATAAATGGAATTAACGAGATCAGGATCGGACGGGACCCCAGGTGTGAGATTGTTTTGCCGCATGTAAGCATATCCAAATATCACGCAACGATCCTGTACGAAAACGGCAGCTTCTATATAATTGATAATGACAGCGCGAATGGAGTGATCGTAAATAACGTTCGGATCAGAGGAAAGTATCTGCTGCATGAAAAGGATGTCATTACCATAACAGCTTCAAAACTGGTTTTTACGAGAAAAAGCATCTCATTCTGCTGCTGCAGGAGCGGCATTTCCGTTGATGTCAATGATGTGGTCATTACACGTGGAAAGGGGAAAAAATCTTTTATAACAGGAAGAAATATCAGTCTGAATATAAAACCCGGCGAGCTGGTAGCCATTGTCGGCGGGTCGGGTGCAGGAAAATCCACAATACTAAACTGTATGTGTGGATATCTTCCGCCTGCCATGGGAGATGTTTATATCAATGGTATTAATCTCTATCAGAACTTTGATTCACTGAAAAGAATCATAGGCTATGTTCCGCAGTCAGATATCGTTTATGATAATCTGACCTTATATGATATGCTTTCATATACTGCTGAGCTGCGCCTTCCTAAAGATACGACAAAGGCTGAGAAGGAAAATGCTATAAGCCGTGCAATCAGTGTGGTAGAGCTTAACGAAAAGAGAGACAGCTTTATAAAGGCTTTGAGCGGAGGTCAGCGAAAAAGAGCAAGCATAGCAGTAGAACTGCTTTCTGATCCAAATCTATTGTTCCTTGATGAACCCGCTTCCGGACTGGATCCGGGAACAGAAAGAAGTCTGATGAATTCCTTGCGGGGAATGGCTAACAGCGGGAAGACGGTCATACTGGTAACACACAGTACTTTGCAGCTTCAATTGTGCGATAAGATAGTTTTCATGGGAAGAGGCGGAAATCTGTGTTATTTCGGATCACTGAAGGAAGCCTTGGATTTCTTCGAAGTGCCGGATGTTGTTGATGTTTATAATATGATCACTGAAGATCCGTTAAGATGGCGAAGAAAGTATGACTCATCGTCAGAAAAAATATCTGCAGGCAAATCAAGAGAGCCGCATACTAAGACGCCAAAACTGAAAAAGAGGTTTCAGCTGCCGGTGCTTTGTGCCAGATATGTAAAACTGGTCGTAAATGACCGCCAGAAATTGCTTCTGCTTTGCCTGCAGGCACCTCTTCTGGCATTGCTGATCTCTCTGGTGGCGGACGGGCAGGAATACGAGCAGTATGAGATGACGAAAAGCCTTCTTTTTGCTCTTTCGTGTTCGGCATTCTGGGTAGGAATGTTAAATGCGATTCAGGAAGTTTGTAAAGAGAAAAATATCACGAAGAGAGAATATATGACAGGACTTTCCCTTACCTCATATATTTTGTCAAAAATATTGGTTCTTGGGATACTTTGTTTACTGCAAAGTCTGATGATTATTGGAATGTTTACGCTGACTGTGGGCATTCCCGAAGAAGGACTGATGTTCCATCCTTTTCCGGAACTTCTTATCACGACATTTCTTACAGCGCTGGCATCGGCAGGTATGGGGTTGTTTGTGTCATCATTGTTTACAAATGCAGATCGAGCTATGACAGTGGCACCGATCCTGCTTATGCCTCAGATTCTGTTTTCAGGGCTCATTTTTAAACTGGACGGGGCCACGGAAACGATATCCTGGTTTGCTATATGCAGGTGGAGTATGGAAGGATACGGCACGACGGCAAATTTAAATGCCCTTCCCTTGAAGATGCAGCAACAGGGAGTCAGTATACCTCATGAGGTAGAGGATTTTTTTGATTTTACGAATGAGCATATGTTAAAAGCCTGGGGAATACTGGCGGCATTTACTATAGTTTTCCTGATATTGGCCAGAATAGTACTATCGGGTATCGGAAAGGAAAAATCCTGATTTTATAATATAACAGATACAGAGAAAAACTGTTCCGGACAGTCATAAGGACTTTCCGGAGCAGTTTTTTTTGTCACAGCCATTTTTTGAACGGCTATTTTAATGTGTCAGACATGAAAAAGGACAACGTATTTTAATTTAGAGAGAAAACCAAATAACCCATTGACATAGTGGGTAAATAGATGTATGATACCTTCATCGGTAATCCTATCAAAGAAGTAGGAAAAAAGCGTTTCCTAAGGAAGGGAGTGCCGGCAGCCGTCCACAGGGATCCTGGGACAGCGAGACTTGAAAGGAAATGAGTTGAAAAAATGGTCAATTGGATTGAGAAAAAAATAGCAAAAGAAGGCCGAATGTATTCTCTTCGATGTTGCCGCTGAGCACTATGACAGATTGTTTTACAGGCACTTACTTATCTGATCCGGATACAGAAAACGTAATACAAAAATAACGGATCGGGGAAATATCACAGAATAATACATAAACATGAACAGAGAATAATACCTAAAAGAAAGAGAGAATACATTATGGCAAAGAAAACATATACAGAGAGAGATTTAAGATTTGAAACAAAACAGCTTCACGCGGGACAGGAGCAGCCTGATCCGGTGACCGACGCAAGGGCGGTCCCGATCTATCTGACAAGTTCCTATGTCTTCCACAACAGTCAGCATGCTGCTGACCGATTCGGACTGCGGGACGCGGGAAATATTTATGGAAGACTGACGAATCCCACGCAGGGGACCTTTGAAGAAAGAATAGCGTCGCTTGAGGGAGGCGTGGCAGCCCTGGCGGTAGGATCCGGCGCGGCGGCGCTTTCATATACATATCAGGCGCTGGCCCATGCAGGAGATCATATCGTGGCAGCGAAGAATATTTACGGAGGCACATATAATCTTCTGGCACATACGCTTCCGGATTACGGAATTACTTCAACGTTTGTGGATCCTTTTGATTATGAAGGAATAAGAGCGGCCATCAGACCAAACACGAAAGCGATCACCATTGAGACTTTGGGTAATCCGAACTCAGAAGTCGTTGATATAGAAAGGATCGCAGGAATCGCTCATGAAGCAGGTATTCCTTTGGTAGTCGACAATACATTTGCCACTCCATATCTGGTAAGGCCGTTGGAATATGGGGCTGATATCGTCGTTCATTCTGCCACAAAGTTCATCGGAGGACATGGTACGACGATCGGCGGAGTGATCGTAGACGGCGGAAAATTTGACTGGACGCAGAATGATAAGTGGCCGTGGCTGACGGAGCCGAACGTATCCTATCACGGCGTAAGCTTCGCGAAGGATACGGCGCCTGCGGCGTTTGTGACTTATATCAGAGCGATTCTGCTTCGGGATACCGGAGCTACGCTGTCGCCGGTCCATGCATTCATTTTCCTTCAGGGGCTTGAGACGCTTTCGCTTCGTGTGGAAAGACATGTGGAGAATGCGCTGAAGGTGGTTCAGTATCTGAAGGATCAGCCGCTGGTGGAAAAAGTTAATCATCCTTCGGTCACGGATGATCCGGAACAGAAAGAACTTTACAGTAAGTATTTCCCGAACGGCGGAGGTTCCATTTTTACATTCGAGATCAAAGGCGGAGCCGAAAAGGCGCAGGAGTTCATAGATAACCTTGAACTGTTTTCGCTGCTGGCAAACGTTGCGGATGTAAAATCTCTGGCAATCCATCCGGCTTCTACGACACATTCCGAGTGCAATGAAGAAGAGCTTCTTGATCAGGGAATCAAACCAAATACGGTCAGACTTTCCATCGGTACGGAGCATATCGATGATATCATAGAAGATCTGGAAGAAGCGTTTAAGGCGATTGCAGAGTGATTTGCAGCGGAAAAGATAACGTAGTAAAATGAATTTTGGAAGAAACCGCTTTGATATGATCTTTGTGATCACGAATTCTTTTAATGCGAAGCGGGAAGCTTCAATTGATAATTTATACCGGAAAGAAGGAAATAATTATGGCAAATATTTATCAGGGTACGTTAGGACTTATCGGAAATACCCCTCTTGTAGAATTAGTAAATGTAGAAAAAGCATATGGTCTGAAAGCAAGATTACTGGCCAAGGTAGAATATTTTAATCCGGGCGGTTCAGTAAAGGACAGAATAGCAAAAGAGATGATCGAGCAGGCAGAGGCGGAAGGTAAACTGAAACCCGGCTCAACGATCATCGAACCGACGTCCGGAAACACAGGAATCGGACTTGCCGCCATTGCTGCAGCCAAAGGCTACCGGATCATTATAGTTCTTCCTGAGACCATGAGCGTTGAGAGACGTAATATCATTAAGGCCTACGGTGCGGAGATCGTTCTTACAGAGGGAGCGAAAGGAATGAAGGGTGCGATCGCGAAAGCGGAAGAGCTTCATTCAGAAATAGAGAACAGCTTCATTCCTGCGCAGTTTGAAAATCCGGCAAATCCCGAGGCACATAGAAAAACGACCGGACCTGAGATCTGGAATGACACCGACGGCGAAGTTGACGTATTTATCTCAGGCGTAGGTACCGGCGGAACTATCACCGGTACGGGAGAATATCTTAAAAGTAAAAAAGCGGATGTGAAGATCATTGCCGTAGAGCCGGCTGCATCTCCGGTTCTTTCCGAAGGTCATGGTGGTCCGCATAAGATACAGGGAATCGGCGCAGGATTTGTGCCGGATACACTGAACACGGAGGTTTACGATGAGATCATAACTGTGGAGAATGACGATGCGATAGATACAGCGAAGGATCTCGGCTTCAAGGAGGGAATTTTGACAGGTATCTCCTCAGGAGCGGCTCTCTGGGCAGCCATCGAGGTGGCAAAGCGTCCCGAATACGAGGGTAAGACGATCGTGGCACTGCTTCCGGATTCAGGCGACAGATATTATTCTACAGACCTTTTTAAATTTGACTGACATCGGTCTGCTCTAATTTAACATATACTTATTTAAGCGGGAGACGCCGTAAGGTGGGCTCCCGCTTTCGTTTATGCCATAGGAAAATGTGGTAATTTCCCTATGGCATAAACCCTCCGGGGGGATGCACACGCCGCACAGAGGAAGGCAGCTGCGCTGCCGTGTGGCGGCACGCAAAGTCCGGTTCGCGCTCCTCAAGATTGAGGAGTATTGGAGTTGAAATCCGCTCGCGGACTTTGTTGTGGGAAATCAACTTTGAATGTTTTGGCAGGAAGATCGATTGTCAGTGAAATGATTTGTAGTTATAATATCCATGAAGCACATGAAAAACGATTACGGAAGGTTTATATATGGTTTTAAATGAAAATTTCCACACTCATACGGTTTTATGCGACGGTTCGGATACGCCGGAGGACGTGGTGAAGCAGGCGGTCGCGAAGGAAATGCCGGCGCTGGGTTTTTCGGGGCATATGGATCCTGATATTCATATGGACCTGCCTGTGTACCTGAGGGAGATCAGACGTCTGGAGGAGAAATATAAAGACAGGATAGAGATCCTCTGCGGTATAGAGCTGGATGTCCTGTATGCGGAAGAGGTTTTCGGCAGAAACTGGAGCGGCGTTTATCAGTCTGTTCTGTGTGATCCCGGGGATGAAAGTCTGGCAAAGATCGATTATATTATCGGTTCTACTCATTTCCTGAAGGCCCCGGACGGTACTCTGATCGCGGTGGATAATACGGAAAAGATCCTGTCCGATGGATGTGAAAAGTATTACGGCGGGGATTATTACCAAATGGCGGAAGAGTATTTCAAACTGGAGAAAACGGCTTATGAAAAAACCCATTGTACATTTATCGGGCATTTTGATCTGATCACGCGGTTCAATGATTCCATGCATTTTCTGGACGAGAACAATCCCGCATACCGCAAACCGGCGCTTGAGACGATGGAACATCTGGTACGGCAAGGAGCGGTTTTTGAAGTGAACTGCGGCGCGGTAAACCGAAGCCGGAAGAAGGAATTTTATCCGAACGAGTTCCTTCTGAGAGCACTTTGCGATATGGGAGGAGAGATCATTATCAGCTCCGACGCCCATCAGAAGGAACTTCTTACAGGAGCTTTCCCGGAAGCTGTCGAGACGGTGAAAAAGTGCGGCTTCAGACATATCAACGTACTCAGGAGAAGCGAGGAAGGTGTAGTTCTGGAACAGAGGGAGCTTGCGTGATCAGGAAATTTCGAAACTGTAAGAGCACGGAATTTGTGTGAGATATTCAAACGTTCTGCACAAGCATTAGAACTTCTGTATGAACGGAATCTGCGTTATGAGCAGAAATCATACTGCCCCGGCGAAGCGAGTTTATGATTTCGCGAATGTAATACGCAGATGAAGTGAATACAAAGAAGTTCTTTGCGCGGAAGCTGTTTGAATGTTCACACAAATTTCCCGATCACATACAGTTTCGAAATTTCCTGACATACGCTATGAAAGGGAGGGAGAGATGGATCGTTCGACAAATATGACAGCGGGTCATCCTTTTCGATTGATTCTGGCATTTGCATTTCCGCTGATACTTACGAATATTGGACAGCAGATGTATTCTGTGGTGGATGCGATCATCGTCGGCCGAGGGATTGGAGTTGAAGCGTTCGCAGCTCTTGGCGCTACAGACTGGTGCTACTGGCTGGACCTGTGGGTTGTGCAGGGACTTGCGCAGGGATTTGGCATACTGGCGGCTCAGACATTCGGCGCCGGCGACAGAAAAGCTTTCCGCAGAGCGGTGGCCATGGCTGTTATACTTTGCGTTGTTTTTGGAACGGTAATGACGGTCGGATTTTCCGCGGGAGCAATTCCTTTGCTGAGATTGCTGAATACGCCCAAACAGATATTTGGAGGAGCGTATACATACCTTTCAACGATGTATCTGGGCACTTTGATACTTTTCGCGTATAATATGTCTGCGGCTCTGCTGCGTGCTGTCGGAGACGGAAAGAGCCCTCTGATCGCGATGGCGGTCGCAGGAGTGCTGAATATCGTGCTGGATATTGTTTTTGTCATGGGGTTTCATCTGGGCATCAGAGGGGCTGCATGTGCGTCGCTGCTTGCGCAGCTTGCGGCGTTCATCTATTGCTTTGCGATCATCAGGAGATCATCGGTCTTCGTTTTGAAAAGAGAGGATTGGCGTCCTGAGGCAGCAGTGATAAAAGAACAGTGCCGGCTTGGTATTCCGATGGCGATGCAGGCGTTCATCACGGTGCTGGGCGGAGTGATCGCCCAGTCAGTCGTGAATTCCTATGGATATATCATCGTAGCAGGCTGCACAGCGACAAACAAATTGCATAATCTGATGGACTGTTCCGCCAGTGCGGTGGAATCCGCGGATGCCACCTTCGTGGGACAGAATTACGGCGCAGGACGTTTTGACCGGATCAGAGAAGGTCTTCGCAGCAGCATAGGGATCTCACTGGCCATCGGCACGGCGATCATGCTTTTTATGTTTGTATTCGGACGTCAGGTCGTCGGATTATTTATATCATCCGGAGCAGAAAACGCAGCGGGAGTCCTGGAAGTGGCTTTCAGATATCTGTTTATCATGGCGGCATTTTTGCCGTCGGCATACCTTATGCATGTCTACAGAGGTTCCCTGCAGGGGCTGGGAAACAGCTTTGCGCCCATGGCCTCGGGCGGAGTTGAATTTGCTGCAAGAGTGGGAAGCGCGGTGCTTCTGACAAGGGCGATCGGTGAAACAGGAATCTTTTTTATGGATGGTCTGGCATGGTTTGGCGCATGGATATTTCTTATGGTATGTTATTATCTCACTTTCCGGAAGGCTTCTGATGAAAGATTTCGGGAGAAACAGGGTCTGTACGAAAGCAGACCTGAGGGTATGAATAATACTATGGAAAAAGGTTTCGATTAAAAAATAATAAAAAAACATTGACGATTTCAAAAAAAAAGAATAATCTGTTATTTGAGAACAAGGGGAGCTGATTGGAATCGGCTGAGAGGAGATCTGAAGGTCTCGACCCGTAACCTGATTTGGATAATGCCAACGTAGGGAAATAGATTCCATCTTTTCTGGGACAGAATACCGACGCACTGCATTATCCGCAGTGCGTTTTTGTGTTTCACAGGAGAATCGTCTGATTTCCTGAGAAATCAGTCTCCCGGAGGATGCACACGCCGAAAAAGGAAGGCAGCGGAATCTGCGGGAGCAAAAAAGCGGCTTTTCGGGGGCACCACTTGAAGCCGTTATAAAAGTATTGCTGTGAAAGGAGTTTTTATGGAAACAGCATTTTGTATTGCGGAAAATAAGATCCGCACAGGCGCCGGAGTTCATGATATTATCTGTGGAGCTGCCGGCGTGATTTTCCGGGTGATTTCTGGTAAGAAAGGAGAGATAATATTATGAACTGGAAATTAAAAGATATTCTGATGGTAGCGATCGTGGGAGTCCTGTTTTCGTTTCTGTTTACGGGAGCCAATTACTTTGGAACGGGCCTTACGGCGGCACTGACGCCGGCAGGACTTGGACCGCTCGGCTACCAGATCATATATGGTATGTGGTTTATGGCGGCGACCTTTGCCACTTATATCATCCAGAAAAAGGGAGTCGGAATCATTGCCGAGATGCTTGCCGCGGTGATCGAAGTCATCATGGGAGGAATGTTTGGTCCCATGACGCTGGTAAGCGGCTTTATACAGGGATTCGGCTGTGAGCTTGGATTCATCGTCACAGGTTATAAGATATTCAATATGTTTTCTATGATCCTTGGTTCCATTTTCTGCTCAGTGCTGAGTTTCATTTTTGAATATTTTGTTTACGGATATGGTGCGTACAGCACGGTTATGATCATTGTCATGCTGATCGTGCGGACCATCAGTTCTATCTTCTTTACAGGAATCGTTTCGAAACTAATTGCGGATGGACTTGCAAAGGCGGGCGTTCTGAGAAGTTATGCGCTGGGCATGAAACAGTCCGTTCCGAAGGAGCAGTAAATGATGACAGATAAAAATGCCATTATCTGCGAAAATCTAAGTTTTTCGTATTTTGAAAATGGCGATTCAGTGCTGGAAAATGTCTCGCTGGAGATCCCGGCGGGCAAAATGACCGTGATCATGGGCAGCAGCGGCTGCGGTAAGAGCACTATGGCTTCTCTGATGTGCGGTCTTCTGCCGGAAAACGGAGGTTTTCTCACAGGAGGAAGTCTTAAGCTCTTCGGCAGAGATGTTCAGGAGATGAAGCCGGCCGCGAGAACGCCTCTTGTCTCGATGATGTTTCAGAATCCGGATCTGCAGTTCTGTATGTCCACGCTGAGGGAAGAACTGTATTTTTGCATGGAAAATACCTGTGTGGAAAGAGAACTGATGGCGGAAAAGGCGATAAATGCAGCCAGAGTGATCGGAACGGAGCATCTGCTGGACAGAAAGCTTTTTACACTTTCCGGAGGAGAAAAGCAGAGAGCGATCCTTACGTGCATACATCTGCTGGACGCGAAATGCATTATTCTGGACGAACCTTTCGCAAACCTTGATCCCGACAGCTCGAAGGAGCTCATCCGTCTCTTTGACAGGCTGTGTCACGAGACAGGGAAAACGATCGTAGCCATCGATCACATGTCTGATCACTGGCTGGGGACGGCAGATCGTTTCGTGCTGCTGGGAAAAGGCGGCAAGGTTCTTTATCAGGCGGAGTCGCCGGAGCAGTTAAGGGAGGCGAGACCGATCTTCAAGGAGCAGGGTATCGCCTATCCCGGTATCTGGCGGGAGACAGCCTCCGGACAAAGAAAAGAAGTTACAGACATTACTGCCGGAAACGCCGGGCACGGGGTTTATTTTCATAAGCTTACCGTGCCGAGGGAACCGGTAAGAATAAGGCGGGATTTCTTGGGAAGAAAGAAAAACCCGGCGGCCGGAATCGGGGAACTATCGGAGAAAGAGACTTTGCTGTATCAGGCGGAGGCGTATATTCCGGAGGGAAAGATCACTGCTATACTGGGAAAAAGCGGCTGCGGAAAGACATCTCTTCTGATGACGCTGTTGTTTCAGCGGGCTTACGGAGGGAATATTACGATCCGCAGCGAAGACGGCGATCAGGAAATGATCCGTATACGGAAAAAAGTCGGGTTTTCAAAGGTTGGAATGGCTTTTCAGAATCCTTCAAATCAGTTTATTACACAAAATGTGACGGCGGAGGTTTCCGACGGACTCGGCAGACGTTTTCCTGAAGATACGAAGGAACAGACAAGAGAAAAAGCACTGGAACTTCTGGATACCTGCGGATTGAAGGCGTACCGGGAATTTTCGCCCTATATGCTAAGTCAGGGGCAGCAAAGGAGACTGGCGGTCCTTGCAGTGCTCGCGGACGGGCAGAAGCTTCTTCTTCTGGATGAGCCGACCTACGGACAGGATTACCGGTCGGCGAGAGCGCTGATGGATCAGGTAAGGAAACGGGTGATGGAGGAAGGTCTGACCGTGATCATGACGACTCATGACGTGGGACTTTGCAATGCCTACGCGGATGTCAGGTATCGTATAGAGGATCGGAATTTTGTGCTTCTTAAAGACGTGCCTTCGGGAAACGAAGATAAGGGCTGGAAAAATGGATGCGGGGAGGTGACAGCATGAGAAAAGACATGCTTGAAAAGATCAATCCTTTCGTGAAAGCGATCGCCATGATCCTTTGCTGCGCAATACTTGCCGCGACGAAAAGCTGGAGAGTAAACGTATCCGTTCTTGTCGGAGCGTTTATTATGATGATTTTCTTTTCCAGATGTTCTTTGAAACAGCTGGCGGGTATATTTATCCCGATAGTTTTTATTTCGATCACAGTCTTTATCTCCGGTTTGGCGTATGGAGATCCGGAAGCTGCAAGCGGATCCCTGTATCAGGTTACATCGGTTTATTCGGCATTGCTGCTTTCCACAAGGATCCTTGCCTATGTAAGTCTCGGCCTGCTGTTTGCGCTGACGATGGATCCGACGGAGTTTGTCATGTCGCTGATGCATCAGGGAAGGCTAAAGCCAAAGTTTGCCTACGGCGTGCTTGCGGCGTTCAATCTGATCCCGACGCTGAGAAGAGAGTGGGATGAAGTTGTGCTTGCGTATCATGTGCGTCAGAAGAAAACCGGGATTATTCCTTTCGGACCATTGTTTAACACATTGGTCAACGGAATACGCTGGTCAGAGAATGTGGCAATGGCGATGGAATCAAAGGGTTTTGACGGCGAAAGCAAAAGGACTTACGCTATGGTAACGAAGATCAGGCCGGCGGATATTCTTTTTGCAGCAGGATGTGGTATATTTATGATCGCAAATATATTTATCTTAGTGTGAGAAGATCCCCGCTTGTTAAGCGGAGGGTTATGACAAGTTCGTCTCAGCAGGGTCCGATCGCCTGCTGAGATAAACGCTCCGCGAGGATGCGAAGGGATTAGGTTTGGAGGATGTCAGCTGAAGCTGACCCGAATCCCGCGCCAGGTCTCGCGGGCTAGACTTGAATCTGGTGAAATAAGGAGGAGTTATGAAAAATTCAGAGCGTATTTACAATCATATGATCAGATACTGGGAGATGAACAACACTCATCCGTTCGTGCAGGGACTTGCAGACGGTACGCTGCCGAAAGAGAAATTTAAGTTTTTTATGATCCAGGATCATCTGTATCTGATGCAGTATTCCAAGGTTTTTGCAATGGGCGTGCTTAAATCAAATAATGAGGCGGATATGCGTCTCTTCGCAAGCCTGATCTCGGCTACTCTCGATGTGGAAAACGCTATCCATAAAAGCTATCTGAAAAAACTGGGACTGTCTAATGAAGAACTGGCTGCGGCAAAGCCGAGCATTGTGACCGACTCCTATACAAACTATATGATCGCTGTTGCCCAGAAGGAAGGGATCGCTGAGATCATGGCAGCAGTCCTGGCGTGCTCCTGGACATATAAGCTGATAGGAGATTTCATGGAGAAGTACCCGGGAGCGAAAGAACAGGAGTTCTACGGTGAATGGGTCCGCCAGTATATGGGAGAGACATACCGCTCGGCAAACGATCTGATGATCGAGATGTTTGACCGCTTCAGCGAAGGCTTCACTGAGGAGCAGCTGGAAAATCTGGAGCATATTATTTATGCATGCACACAGTATGAATACATGTTCTGGGATATGGCCTGGAATGAGACCATGGAACTGCCTGCTTTCTGTTAAGCAAAGAAACGCAGCGCGCAGCTCGCGCGCGATCAGAGATCGGGATTGAATTTGTCAGCGGCTCTTTTTTTGCAGCTTTGTCTCATGCGGCAGATACAGATTCCCGCAAAGAGAAGAATGATGACGGACATTATCGGCAGTATCAGGTCACTGTCTGCTCCCAGAAGCAGGACGAGACCTCTGCGCAGCGTTATCACCCCAAAGATGGAGAAAATGATAAAGGAGAGCATATGCAGAAAGCCTTCGGGCATCCTGCTGTTGAGGAGATACCCTGCCAGCATGCCGATCACATCGGCGGCGAAAAGGCCAGCGGAACATCCCAGCCATACGATAAGAGCAGAGCCCGGTCCTTCGTTGGCGCCAAAAGTGATGGCAGTCAGCTGTGTCTTATCGCCGAATTCTGCGATAAAAAAGGTACAGAAGACGGCAAGTCCCTCCAGTCTGACGCCGGAAGGGTTTACGTCCACTGCCTCCTCAGTGTCTTCCTTCCGGCCTGCGCCCGCGGAAGAGACGGCAAAACACATGAAGGCAAAGGCTGCGATCAATCGGATAAGCCATTCGGGGATTATCGATCCGGCAATCCCTCCTGCAAGTACGGCCAGACCGTTCAGGACAAGGATAGCGGCGGCAGTGCCGAGGATGATGGATCTCAATTTATATTTGGAAGTCATTGCGACCAGCATCAGCTGGGTCTTATCACCCATCTCGGCTATGAATTCGGTCAGCAGGACTTTCAGTAACAGCATCATATAATAAGACCTCCTGTTTGTGGGGAAAAAGAATGAGACTCATATGCACCTGGAATTCCGTTTTTCGGTCAGATGCACATGAGTCTCATTCTTTAAGGTCAGCCAGGGGCTGGAAAGCCGCCGGTATGTTGACAGACCGCACAGGCTGACCGGTTATCGGCTGATCAGTCTGTGTAAACTACTCCCTCACGGAAATATTGTTATTGTTGCTTTATTGTAATAAGGATTTATCGGGTTAGTCAACACTACATCCCCGGGGAACGGAGAGGATCAATATACAGTCTGTTTTCCGTGTTTTCTAAGGAAGGATTAATAAGATGCAGGGTTATTTCCGGTATATTTTCCTTGCAGGTTTAAATAAGAATTGTTAATATATCTTATCAATAAAAAAAAGGTTTTCCGAGAGCAGGTACTTTTATGGATAAAACACAACAGACTTTGAACAGGGTGCTTTATGCAGGAATAGATGTCGGTTCTACGACAACAAAGATAGCGGCGTTGGATAAAGACGGAAGTATCGTATTTTCTGATTACAGAAGACATCACGCGAGACAGTATGAATCAGTCAGGAATGTGTTGAAAAGACTTTATGAGGCTGCAGGAGACGCGCATATTTACGCAGTGATGACGGGTTCCGGCTCCAAGCCGATAGCGGAAACTCTGGGACTGCACTTTGTTCAGGAGGTAGTAGCGAACTCAATTGCCATACAGAAGGATCATCCGGGAGTAAAAACAGCTATAGAACTGGGTGGACAGGATGCAAAGATCATTTTCTTCCGGGAGAATGAACAGGGCAGAGCAGCGGTTTCCGAGATGCGAATGAACGGAAGCTGCGCCGGCGGTACGGGAGCCTTCATAGATGAGGTGGCCGCGATCCTGAAGCTTGTGCCGGAAGAGTTTGATTCCTTTGCGGCGCGGGGTGTGACGCCAAGAGACATCTCGGGACGCTGCGGCGTCTTTGCAAAGACGGATATACAGCCTTTGCTGAATCAGGGAGTCTCCAGAGAGGATCTGGCCCTGTCGGCGTTTCATGCTATAGCGAAACAGACGATAGGAGGGCTTGCGCAGGGGCTGGAGATCAAAGGACCTGTCATTTTTGAAGGAGGTCCTCTGACTTTTAATAAGACGCTCGTAAAGGTTTTTTGTGAAAAGCTGGAGCTGGATCAGAGTGATCGTATCATTCCCGGTCATCCTGAGATCATGATAGCCTACGGAGCAGCGCTGTCCTATGATGCGCTGTTTTCCGGTGCTGAAAATGACAGGAAAACCATCTCTTTATCTGAACTGATCAGGATCACGGGGGAGAAGAGTCTCTCTTCGGAGGACCAGTCCGGGCGGGGTCAGCTTTATTTTGAAAATAATGAGGAATATCTGGCTTTTAAAAAGAGACATCCTCTGGCCGTCTGCGAAAATGTGGTGCCGGAAGATCACAATGGTTCTCTGGACGTATATCTCGGAATTGATTCGGGAAGTACGACTACAAAGTTCGTGCTTCTGGATGAAAAAGAGAATGTTATCTGGCAGTTTTACAGCCGCAATCAGGGAGAACCGCTGATGGTGGCAAAAAGAGCTCTTATCGAAATGCGGGATGCGTTCCTTGAAAAAGGATGCCGTTTGAATATCAAAGCGTCAGCATCCACCGGCTACGGCGAGCTTTTATTTAACAAAGCGTTCCGGACAGAAGTACATACCGTGGAAACGGTCGCGCACGCGAAGGCAGCAGCGGGATACGCGAACGATGTGACATTCATCCTGGATATAGGCGGACAGGATATGAAAGGTATATGGCTGGATAACGGAGTCGTCACCAATATAGTAGTCAACGAAGCATGTTCATCCGGATGCGGCTCTTTTCTGGAAAATTTCGCGGACAATCTGCAGATTCCCGTGGGAGAAATAGCAGAGCGTTCTTTTTCTTCCAAAAATCCTGCAAAGCTGGGCAGCCGGTGTACTGTTTTCATGAACAGCAGCATTATCACAGAGCAGAGGAACGGAAAGAAACCGGAAGATATCATGGCGGGACTCTGCCGCTCTATTATTGAGAATGTTTTTACAAAGGTGATACGTGTATATAACCTGCAGGCACTGGGAGACAAGATCATGGTACAGGGCGGAACGTTCAATAATGACGCTGTTCTCCGGGCGATTGAGCAGTACACGGGCAGGGAGGTCATACGCGCGCCATATCCGAGCCTGATGGGAGCTATAGGCGCCGCAATGATCGCTAAGGAAAAATATGAACAGAATGACATGGTAAGCACGTTTATCGGGCTGGATGCGCTGGAAGATTTCAGTTATGAGCAGGAGAATGACAAGTTCTGCCCGTTCTGCGGAAATCATTGCAACCGGAGTATCCTGCACTTTTCCAACGGGGATTCATGGGTGACGAATAACCGATGCAAGCGCGGGGAGGTCATAGGCGACCTGGCAGATGAAGAGGTAAAGAAACGACTTCGGGAGATCACCGCGGAATCTGCGGGAACGATCAATATGTTTAAGGAGCGTCAGAGGCTCCTGGTCAAAGATTATTCATACGTTCGGATCGATGAAAAGAAGGATATTATTATCGGTATCCCGATGGTTCTGGCGTTCTGGGATGATCTGCCCTTCTGGAGAACGTTCTGGGAAAGTTTGGGCTTTACAGTCATGGTGTCTCCGCAGAGTACAAGAAAAATGTATGAAAACGGCCTGAAGGCAGTTACCTCGGATACGATCTGTTTTCCGGCAAAACTGGTCCACGGACATATACGCTGGCTGGAAAAGAACGGCGCGGATCATATTTTCTTTCCGTCTGTGACGGCGGTTGAGACGGAAAACACCGAGAAGACCAGCGAATCGATGTGCGCGGTCGTCAAGGGGTATCCTATAGTCATCCGCAATTCCGATGATCCGTCCTCAAGGGGCAGATCCGTTCTGGAAGCGCCGCTGTTCCACTGGCATTCCCGGGAGGACAGGAGCCGGCAGCTGGGACAGTATATGGAAGAAAGATTTGGCGTAAGCCGGGCACTTTGCGACAAAGCGATCGCGGCGGGAGATCTGGCTCAGAGGCAGTTTAAGAATGCGCTTCTGAAAAAAGGCGCTGCTGTGATCAGGGATGCGAAGGAAAAGGATAAATACGCAGTAGTGATCGCGTCCAGACCTTATCAGAACGACTTTCTGGTAAACCATGACATCGCCGATATGTTTACGCAGATGGGCATTTCCGTGCTCACGGCGGACAGTGTGCCCCACGCAAATGAGGCAGATCTGTCTAAAAGCCGTATTGACGTAGTGAACAACTATCACGCCAGGATGTTGTCTACTGCTGTTCTGGCAGCTTCGAGCGAACGTCTGGAGTATGTGCAGCTGGTGAGCTTCGGATGCGGACACGACGCCTATCTTTCCGATGAGATCACCCGCATGATGAAAGAGATCTCCGGAAAAGTGCCATTGATCCTGAAGATCGATGAAAGTGATGTAAAAGGACCGCTCCGGATCAGAATACGTTCCTTTATCGAGACGACAAACCGCAGAAGGAGCAGCGGACAGGCCCTTCATGTGAAACAGCTTGAGGAACCTTATCCGCAGAAATTCACAAAGAGGGATAAAAAGGAAAGGGTTTGTCTGGTACCGAATACATCTCACGCCTTTGCGAGGATCATGTCGGCGGCCATGAAGGGGCAGGGAATCAGAGCGGTGCCTCTTCAGATCGGACGCGAAAATGCGATAAGGCTTGGCAAGAAATATGTACATAATGATATCTGCTTTCCGGCACAGATCGTGATAGGAGAGGCGCTGGAGGCGTTAAAGAGCGGTAAATATGATCCGGATCATACAGCCGTCGCCATGGGAAAATATATAGGAGACTGCAGGCTGACGCATTACAGCGCGCTTCTCAGGAAAGCTCTGGACGACGCGGGATTTCCTCAGGTTCCGATACTGACGAACGATGACGTGGATTATCATGATCTGCATCCCGGTTTCAAAATGAATCTGGTATCAGCGCTCAGGCTGGCGTTTACCCTGCCGATGATCGACGCTCTGGAAGAGATCCTGCGTAAAATGCGCCCGTATGAACTGAAGAAAGGCGCTTCCGACACGGCGTTCGAACAGGCGATGGATCTTTTGATCAATGGCATGGAAAGAGGGGGGATTCCCGGTGCCAGGAAAGGATTCGCAAGAGCGATAGATGTCATGCGAAGAGTGAGATATAACAGAAGAGTCAGAAAACCTTCTGTGTTGATCGTCGGAGAGTATCTGCTGAATTTCCATCCGGGTGCAAATCATGATATAGAAGCATATCTGGAGGACAACGGTTTTGAGATCATAGAAGCCAGGATGACGGATGTGATCAGGAAAACCTATTTCTACCAGTCTTCACAGATCAGAGAATATAAGGTGAAGCAGCCCCTGAATAAATCACTTATGACATGTATTTCCTCTGACTTCTTTGATCTGGCGCATAAGACGACAGATGAGATCGCCTGCAGGCATCCGCTTTATGAAAAGGCTGCGCGCATGCAGGATATCGTACAGGATTCCGACGAGATCATACACCATACCTTTGATACAGGCGAGGGCGTTCTGATCCCTGCAGAGATCATACATCATGCAAAGCGCGGATGCAGATCGATGATAATCCTGCAGCCTTTCGGCTGTCTGCCGAATCATATTGTCGGAAGGGGAATCGTAAAGAAATTAAAGGAAATGTTTCCGGATGTGCAGATACTCCCGCTTGATTACGATCCGGATGTCAGCTTCGCAAATGTAGAGAACAGGCTGCAGATGCTCATCATGAACAACAGACGGCAAAATGACCGGAATTAAGATGAATATCGGATCGCCGGAGGAGGAGTCTTTTTCCATGAGACCATTACCTTATTCAGGAAATTGCGAAACTCATGGGGAAGGGATAAAAGAAAGGAGAAGGCTTAGGGAGCCTTCTCCAGCACAAGATTTTCATATTTCTGAAGAGCCAGCATGGAAGCGCCCAGTGAGAACGCGAAGTTTTTCCGTACTGTGGGAAACAGATAGTCTACATCCCTGGCGAACAGATCGTATTTGCCGGCTTTCTGGCGGAGGATCTCCATGTAAGGTTCTATGTAATTGCCTGTTTCTCCGCCTATAATAATGATTTCGTTCAGAGCCATGTGAAGATTTGTGGTGAGAATAGCCAGATCTTCCAGATAGGCGTCCCATTTTTCACGGGCGGTTTCGTCTCCCTGCTCCACAAGACCGAAGAAATCTTCCATAGTCTGTCCTTTTTTTCGCAGCGCCAGGGGTGAAAGATAAGGGTCGACGCAGCCCTTTTTTCCGCAGTAGCATTGTCTCCCGCCTGGATGAAGGATAATATGTCCGAATTCACCGGCCTGCATTGTCGTGCCTTTGAATATTTTTCCCTGATAGATCAGGCCGCCGCCCACCGATTCATTCAGAGAAAGGTAAAGATATCTCGGATGTTCCGATGAGATCTCTGAATAACTGGCGCAGTTGGCGTCGTTGGAAACCGTCATGGGGAACGGGATTGCCTTGTGAAAACGGTCGAGACTCACGTGTTCCAGCTGGAATATATGCGAACGGACGATAATATCATTTTCCTCATCGATGATTCCCGGGAAAGAAATGCCGGCACAAATGATCTGTTTTCTGTCAATGTGGTATTCATGCAGGAAATCGGAAAGTCCTTCTTCCAGTGCTTTATACCAGATAACAGAATCCTGAAAAGGAATATTCAGTTTCGTGTGATGCAGTATATTGCTGAGAAAATCAGTCAGAACGATCTCTACATGGTGAAGGGCTATATCGATCCCGATGGAGAAGCCGGTCCGGCTGTTCAGACAAAGCTCCTTTGGTTTCCGTCCGCCTGTAGATATCTGCGTGCCGCATTCAACGATGATATTTTTTTCGAGTAAAGCATTGGTACACTGTAAAGTGGTAGGCATGCTGATCCCGAGCCGGCGGGAGAGCTCCTGTCTTGTAAGAACAGATTCCCGGCGCAAAGCCTGAATGATAAGTTCCTGATGAAGCCGCTTTCCTGTTGATGAATTTGCCATATGGAATCCTTTTTTATAAGCACAAAAAAATAACTAAAACTTCCCGCTTCATGATCAGACTGCTTCAGAAATGCCATGTGGGAAGATTTTTAAAACAACTTTTGCAAAAAGATTTATATAAGTGATTATAGCAATTAAAAAAATCTCCGTCAAGGCTGCGGCCCCGGCAGAGATTTTTTGGCGGACATTTTAGCAGACCCTGATTAATCTGCAATGATCTGGATAACTGTTCCTACAGTGATTTCAGGCATCGGTTTGTTTTCAAGGTAAATGGTTCCGGGAAGTTCAACTTCGGTAGCGCCGCTCAGATTGATAGTACAATGTCCCAGTCCAGCCAGTGTATGAGGCGCCTCAGGGCCGACTGCCGTGATCTTGAATTCGGCGTCTCCGATCTTCATCGTCTGACCGGCTTCGATGGTTCCGTTGATCGGATTTACGCTTACTGAGTAACAGTAATCCTTCAGCTCTTCCGGAGCATTTTCTCCGAAAAGTATAAACATGCCGGCGTCCTTAAATTCGTCCACACAATCACCGAGCTTCTTAACCTTATTTTCATAAATAACTCTCATTTTTTTCCTCCTGTGTTTAATAAATCTGATGTTGTTCTTTCTACCGGCCATGCCGGAAGGGAAGATCGTTTCCGGGAATCATCCCTTCCGATAAATACTGTAATGGAGATTTCGTATGAAAGAATCTGCGTTCTTAAAGTCTTTCTGTTTTATGCATACAGGCCAAAGCTTGCTGCGTATGCGATCAGGACACGGATCCAGCCTGTGATGAAACGGGAGTACATAACGGATACTACGCCGACCTCAACTGTCTCTGTCTCAGCCTCGGCAAGTCCCAGACCTACCGGGATGAAGTCACATGCGCCCTGCGTATTAATGGCAAACAGAGCAGGAAGCGCAAGCTGCGGAGCGATGTTTCCTTTTCCAATCTCAGCGCCTACGAGAGTACCGACGATCTGCGCGATAACAGCACCCGGTCCGAGAAGGGCGGAAAGTCCGGGGATGGAACAGATGATACCGAGGATCACAAGACCGAAGATATTACCTGCAAGCGGCGTCAGCAGAGACGCGAATGCATTACCGAAACCTGAACCGTTGATGATACCGATCAGCATGGAAACGAACGCCATGAACGGAAGGATCGTCGTGATGATCGTCTGGATCGCGTCACGTGCTGCCTGGTTGAATGTAGCTACGACTTTTCCTGCGCCAAGACCGATGACTGTAATAATGCTCTTGTGTTCCTGAGCGGCAAGGGTCTCGGAAACCTTCATGTCAGAAGTGAATTTCACGCCGTCGTTCTTTTTCTCTTCAGATGCTGCGTTCTCCTGGACAGCTTCTGCTGCCGGTGCAGCGGCTTCACTCTCGTCCGCGAGAGATACCTGTGCGGAAGTTACGCCTGATACATAAATATCTTCTTTGATGTACTGGGCCATCGGGCCGGCTTTTCCTACAGGGTTGATATTGATCGTAGGGATACGTTTTTTCGGGTAAAGACCGCAGCGAAGAGTACCGCCGCAATCGATGATGACAAGCGCAAGCTCATCTTCGGGGCAGCTTGTTTTGAAACCGTTGACAGGAGTAAGACCTGTCAGTTCAACGATCTTTTTCAGACATTCCGGCTCTGTACCGCCGCCTGTGATGAACATTACTTTATTTTTCTTTTCGGTCGGGGTGATCACCAGAGGACCGCCGAAACCGCCTGATCCGCGAACAACTTTAATTGAACGATATTCTGCCATTTTTTATTTCCTCCTTCTGTTCAGACATCAATGTGCTTCCGGTTTCAGTTCACGGCTGAGGTGAACGCCCTGCTGTTTCTCAACGATCCTTGTAGTAAAGTCAGTAGCCCATCCGGAGATGAAGTTGCAGACGATACCGACCAGGAGGTAACGGATAGCGAGCGGAGTGGTATCAAGTCCAAGGGTCGTGATTCCGTTTGCGATACCGAGATAGATAAAGATCTCTGAAGCATTGATGTGCGGGAAAATACCACTGTTGGTATGACAATGATATGTGGCTGATGCATAGTAGCTGGGTTTATAAAATTCCGGCATAAACTTTCCCATGGAAAGTGCCATCGGGTTACCGAGCATGAAAGCGCTGATCCACGGAAGCACTGCGTAACGAAGGATAACATTGCTTGTGCAGACCTTTGCGATCGCGTCTACACGATCCTGTCCGGCAAGCGCGATGATCGCGTTCATGAGTACCAGAAGTACCGTGATCGTAGGAACGATGCCTGTGACCCAGCTTGTAAACTGTTCACCTCCGAGTGTAAACAGATTCATAAAACCTGACGCTAAATTAACGATAAAATCCATGATGATCCACCTTTCGTATTAAGCTTTTACTTTTGTTCTGATCATACCTCCTATGGAATTGCCGACCTTTTTAAATGGTGACGGCGGCTCGGGGATCACTTCTCCGGCTGTAAATTTACGGTATGAAAGAGAAGCATCCGCGATTGCCCTGCCGAGGTTTTTGTGATGTTTCGGAGCATCCGCCTCAGAGAGATCTCTGATATTACGCCCCTCGAAACCGTCCAGATCTTTTACCCTTGCAAGGATGGTGACGCCTTCGAGCTTACGTGCCGCCTTTATGATCCCGTTGTCATCGATCAGGAACATAACTATAGCACCGGCGCGGAAACCGCCCGCTTTTCGTCCGCAGGCCACCTTGCCCTGGCGACGAAGCTTTACAAATTCATTTGAGAAATGTTTCATCTGTGCCATTGAAAGTACGATCTGCAGTAAGAATGCTACAGCAACGACGATCATAAGTTGTAACATATGAATGCCTCCATTCCATAGTGGTTAATAAATGTTTAATATAATAACAGTTTTTTTTGTTAAAGATCATTTGATTTATGTCCGGCATGATGAATTCCGCAGCCGGAAAATACTATTTTCATGCGTCCTTATAAAGCGCCCGAAGGAGCATCTGAAAGTTCTCCGCAGATGCGATCTTTTCCAGGACGGCCGGATCATGCGCTATAGTCATGATCTCGTCGTATACCCGAAGCAGAAGAGTGTCGTCATCTGATACCTTTTCCGGAAGACCCAGCATAAAAATGATCTGGATCTTTACTCCGCTGCGGTAAAGAGGTTTCGGAAGAACGCCTATGGCCAGAACAGTATGTTTGCCTGCATACTGTATACCGTGAGGGATTGCTATGGCGTTGTCGAAGATCATAGTGCCTTTTTTTTCACGTTCATACAGCCGGTGGCCGAAGTTGATATCTACCTGACAGTTCCTGATCAGGCTGTCAACCATGGTATCGATCGCCTGTTCGTAGCTTGCGGCGTCTTTCAGGAAAAAGAACTTACTCTCGTCTAAAAGCGCGGTCATGACATACCAGTTGTTATCCAGAACGGGAACATCGATGTCATCCCAGTACCTTGCCTTTTCGATCTTATGAAGAAGTTCTTTCTCATTAAAGATCTCGTTGATCCTGATGACCGGACGGCTGCAGGAACACTGAAGATCGACGGTCGTGAGAATGATGTCAAATTCGTTCAGCTGTTCCGCTGTTACCTTTTCATCTGACATCAATGTCAGTTCCGCGGAACTGTCCAGTATTTTTTTTAGCTGTACGCCTATCAGCCTTGCCGTCACACGCCCTGTGCCGCAGACGACCGCCACGCGGAATCTTTTCGGGGGCTGGTCAAGTTCCTGAGCGGTAAGAAATACTCCAAAGTAAGATGCCAGAAAGCCTCGTTCCTCTTCAGGTATAGGAATGTGATATTCTTCTTCAATGACCCGGGATGCGATGCCTGCCATCTGATAGGCCAGAGGATATTTTTCCTTCAGGTCCTGGAGCATCGGGTTTTCCACTTTGACGCGGAACCGGAGCCGGTTGATCATGAACATCAGGTGATAGAGGAACTCTTCTGTGAAATCACCGCTTCGGATCGTGATCTGCATTTCGTCCCGTATCGCCCGCAGAATACGCATCATGAGAGGCCGGACTGTTTCATCCAGTTCGATCAGCTGCATGTCGCGCACATCCGTAGGGGTACGCATACCGATAATGGGCAGAAAAACGAACAGCTTTTCTTCTACAGGGATCGAGATCTTAAGGAAATCCTCCACATGGGATGTCATCTCGTTCACTACTTCGAATTCCGGACGTGAGGTCAGATTATAAAACTGATTTGTCAGGTGACCAATGTAATGCCCTGTCAGAAACCGGTCGAGCATGAGAAACATAAAGTTCTTAAAGGATTCGCGTACATTTTTCTCGAAGGAATGAGAAAGAAGCGTATCCTGTATGACATCTGTAATATCCTGATCCATCGGATAGTCCCGGTACAGGTAATTGAAATTGTTTTCCAGAATAAAACGCCGGATGTCCATTTCAAGTCCCTGAAGCATTAATCCTTTGCTTGTTTTTCCGATGACAGAGATATTATAGGGTTCGACCTGCGCTCTGAGTTTATTCAGGTCGTTTACCAGAGTCGTTCTTCCGATATTCATTTCATATGCCAGTTCATCAGTAAGAACAGGTTCTTCGGCGCGCATGAGGCGTCCGAATATATAATTCATCCGGTTTTCCGGGGAATTGAGGGAATCCATATTCTCTGATGCGTCTCCGAAATGCTGAAGAAACAGACTTTCATCGAAAATGCGGAGAGAATAGCGGCTGTGATTTTTTTCAATGACTGCACAGTCGGAAAAATCAAGATTGATCTGTTTGATATCGTTTCTGATCGTTCTTTCGCTCACTTCCATGAGCGCTGCCATTTCAGAGACTGTAGAAGACTGTGTCCGGCGCAGATACATGATCAGCTTTGCGATCCTTTCATTGCCGTTTGACTTTTTCACAGTGCTTTTCCTCCTTCCCTTTTTGTTCTAGTCTCGCTCGCGAGACCTGGCGCGGGATAAATTAAATGATCCGAACAAATCGTTCCTGTCAGCCGCGGGATTTTCCGCCGGAGATGTTGATCGTCGTTCCGGCAATGTAGCTTGCACGGTCGGATACAAGATAAGCAACCAGATCGCCGACTTCATCCAGTTTTCCGTCACGGCCCATCGGGATTACTTTTGTGTAATCCGTGGAAAGGTCCTCCGGTTTTACGCCGCGGGTATATGCGAGAGCTTCGTTATAAGCCGCCGTTCTAAGACCTGTCGCCTCCATGATTCCCGGGGCGCATGCAAGTACGCGGATGTTATATTTTCCGAGCTCTTTTGCCCAGGAACGTGTGAAGCTGTCCACTGCGCCCTTTGTAGCAGAATATGCTGACTGTCCCTGAGATCCTTCTTTACCGGATTCTGAAGACATGTTCACGATAACGCCCTTGCCCTGTTTGAGCATCTGCTTTGCACAGGCCTGCGCGCAAAGGAAAACGCCTTTCACGTTTACGGCGAACATTTTGTTAAACGAGTCGTCATTCAGTTCGTATTCAGGCTTCTCGCCCTTTACGTCCACCAGCAGTCTCGGAAGATTAATGCCTGCGTTATTTACCAGAGCATCGATCTTTCCGTACTTTTCCACAACTGCATCAGCCATTGCCTGAACGCTTGCGGCGTCTGTTACATTACACTGTACACAGTAAGCGCCGTCGATCTCGTCGCCGGTCTTAACGTTCATATCAACGATTACGGCAGTGGCGCCGACTTTTGTCAGGGTATCTACCACATGTTTGCCGATTCCTGAAGCGCCGCCGGTAACGATAACAACCTTGCCGTCCAGTTCCAACCAGTTCTGAATCATACTTTTTCTCCTCCTGTTTTCTTTGATTATTCAAGTCATTTCGTTTCTGTAAGTCCATTCTAGAAAAAAGGGGCATAATATTTAATTCCGATATTCTGCACGATTTTGGAAATGGATTAGTTCACCGGATTTCCATTTTCCGGAAAAATCATGGCTTATTATACAAATAGTCTCGAAAAATGATGCATATGTTGTGCAAAAAGTATAAACGAGCTATACTTTAATAAAATATTTAATAAAAGTATATGTATATAATAACCGATTTACGAAAAGAGTCAATTTGTAAAAATATATAAATAAATAGGTGCGATTTTGTGAAATATTGTAATTGCAGAAGCACATGTAAACCTATTGACTCGATGGGTAAATGAATGTAAAATCAACGAAAGTATTAGAAACAGAAGCATCGGAATGACTATAAGAATGAAGAGATATTAATTATGGAAGAGAAAATGATAACGAACCCTTCGCCGGTTCAGCTCGAGAAATATGAAAAACTGAAAACGTATCTTAAAAGTCTTGGAAAGACAGCCGTTGCTTTTTCTTCAGGCGTTGATTCTACTTTTCTGCTATATGCGGCAAAGGAGGCTCTCGGAGAGAATGTGATCGCAGTGACCGCGGCTTCGGGTCTTTTTCCGGAAAGGGAAAGAACGGAGGCAGAAAATTACTGCAGGCTGCTTGGAGTGAAGCATTTTATTCTCCCGGTGGATGAGCTGAAAATTGACGGCTTTGCAGAAAATCCCAAAAACCGCTGTTATATCTGTAAACATCATCTGTTTTCCGAAATCATGGCACTGGCGGCAGACAACGGTATGGATATAGTGGCGGAAGGTTCAAATATGGATGATATGGGAGATTATCGTCCGGGCATGCAGGCAATAGCTGAATTAGGGATAAAGAGTCCG
>DFHP01000095.1:12971-45164 GCA_002371335.1 Eubacterium sp. UBA3720 | reverse complement strand
GCACGGCAGCGCAGCTGCCTTCCTTTGACAAAAAAAGCAGTCACTGTATATATATTTCCCCGAAATATATATGCAGTGACTTTTTTTCAGGAATTTTTTACTTCCTGCAGCATTTCTTCTATGATCCGGAAATACTCTCCGTATTGAGAATCCATTGCGCTGATCTCATCATAAAACTCCAGAAGGTCTACGCTTGTAAGCGCCCCAATATATGCAGCCGCAAGCTCATCAAGCTTATCGACCTTCGGACGGGCTTCCAGCGCCTTCATGATACTTGTTTCAGCCACACTGTATTCAGCCGGACCGAAAACGATCGAACCGTGCAGAAACAGCCTCCTGCCTTCCTCAGTCTGTACTTCCAGCTCCGCATCGTAGGCAACGCCCCGGGCGTTCAAAGCCGCCTTCGCCGTGCTCCTTTTTATGATCATACTCTCATCAAATTTCATTTTTATCTCCTCCCTCTTCCGGGTATTTATTTTTTGTCATGTATTCTGCCTCGGATACGCTGTGAACGGCGTATCTGAAAGGCATATATGGACATTCCTGAATATATATTGACATTTTTGGCCTCCCTATGAAAAAAACCGGGATCCGCCATCTCATTTTTGCAGGATCGGCCCGGACTCTGTTATCATAACATCCTGCGGCTCTTTTTGCATTATTTCTTAACAACAAAACCTTCACGATGTTGTTTTTCATGATCACGGCTGTTTCAGAAATAACATGCGGGAAGCTTCATTAACAAATGATGCAACATTGATTTTTTCTGTCTTTTGCATAATAATATGTATAACTGATCATTGGAAAGCTTGCTCCATGACAAAGTCCGCAGGCGGAAATCAGTTCACGATTTCCTTGAATCTAAAGAAAAGCGAACCGGACCTTACGAGGCAGCCATGACAGATTCGAGAACGCCTCTGGTGTTCTTGCCGCGGCGCTCGGGGCGAAGCCCCTTCCACTGAGCGCGGCTGCGATCCGCCGGAGGCTTTAACCCACCGCCTGCAGAGGCGGGGACTCCCCGACTGAGTTGAAAGGATGATACTATGAATTATGCTGAAATTAAAGAATATGATACAGCCAACGGTCCCGGCGTGAGACTGTCTCTTTTTGTCTCCGGATGTCCTCATCACTGTAAAGGATGCTTTAATGAAGATACCTGGGATTTTAATTTCGGAAAACCATACACCAGGGACGTGGAGGATTATATTCTGGAAAAAGTCAGTTCCTCCGTATATCAGGGCATGACCCTGCTTGGCGGCGAACCCCTTGAACCGGAAAATCAAAAGGGGCTTCTTTCCCTTGTCATTCGTTTTAAGGAAATGTTTCCGGAAAAAGATCTGTGGTGCTTTACCGGATACCTTTATGACAAAGACCTGCTCGGACAGATGTGGGACACGTTTCCCGAGACCAGAGAGCTTCTGTCCCGTATTGACGTGCTGGTGGACGGCAGATACGTGCAGGAACTTCACAGTGTAAATCTTCTTTATAAAGGATCTTCCAATCAAAGGACCATAGACGTACAGAAATCTCTTTCCGCCGGCAGGATCATCACATGGGATCCGGGCGATACGTCCATGTCCCCGCGCATGACCCTTTAGAACTCTGCTTAATATAAAATCCGCGAGCGGTTATTCGTTCTCTAAGACATATTTACGTCTCACCCGTGGGACTTGTCGCGGGACCCGCCGCTTAAGAAGTGGGGACTTCTCACGCTCAGATAAAAGAGACCGCAGATAAGCCTGCAAAACAGCTGCTTATCCTGCGGTCTCTTTTATAATTCTGCAATCTCTTTTATAATTCTGCGGTCTCTTTTTAATTATCCGGATACCGCATTCTCATTCATTCCCAAGGTGATCGGGCGATTCTACCAGATAGTATCCCAGCATCATCTCTCTGTGAACTGCTTCCGGATCATTCATCTCTTCCAGTAATATCTCTGCCCCTGTCTTACCGCTTTCCTCATATGCAAAATGCGCGGTTATGATCGAGTGACCTGCGATCTTCACCATAGTCGAATCTCCGTGTCCCGCAAGGAATACCTGTTCCGGCACCGGAATATCATGATCCATGAAGTATTTAAAAGCGCCCACAGCCAGATCATCCGTAGCACATACGATCGCATCCAGATCCGGATACATCTCCATCAGAACACCCGCTTTTTCATAGCCGGATGATATTCGGAATTTAGCTACCACATGCCTCCCCGCACACTCGGGAATACCTGCATCACTTACCGCGTCGCAGAAACCACGGTACCGATCCATGCCTACTGCCTGGTCCCGGGGATCCACGCCCATATAGACCGGAGACTTTCTTCCCATTTCCAATATCTTTTTTGTAATGTCATAGGTGACATGATAATCATCATGGTATACACAGGAAAACCCCTGAAAATGCTGTCCTATGATTACCACCGGAATCTTTCTCGATTTTAATATCCTCCGGTGTTCCGGCGTAAAGATCGTACCGCATAGTATGATCCCGTCTACCTTTGTCTCATCAAAGCTTTGCAGATAAGATAATTCTCTATCCGTATCATTATGATTTACAGTCAGGAACATCTGGTATCCCGATTCATCCAGAACACTCTGAATACCTTCTACCACTCTGCCCATAGAGGAGGAAACCATCTTTGGGACGATGACGCCGACTGTCTTTGTTTTTTTTGTCCGCAGAGTCTGTGCATGTACGGAAGGCTGATATCCGGTCTCCTCCACGACCTTACGAATGGCCTCTCTTTTTTCTTCTGAAATATATCCGTTGTTAAAATAACGGGACACTGCCGCCTTTGAAACGCCCGCCATTTTCGCAATATCTGAAATCGTCACACCAACTTCTCCTCTATTTCAGCAATGATCTGTTCACAGAATTAAAGTTTCAGCATTGCCTCCACTTCTTCTCTCTGCGGCATCACACGCAGAGCGCCTTTTCTTGTCGTCACGATCGATGCAGCTGCATTTGCAAAGGAAAGCATCTCTTTGAGTTCTTCATCGGAATACTCTCTGAACCCATGCTCCAAAACATAATTCAGTATACATGCTCCGAAAGTATCGCCGGCTCCGGTAGTTTCAATAGTGTTTTCCTGAATGCACGCCGGCACTTCAACTCTCTGATCTTTCGTGTACGCGCGGCTTCCATCCTTTCCCATGGACAGCAGTATCAGAGGAATATCATATTCTGCCTGCAGTTTCCGGATTCCTTTGTCAAAATCTTCCTCTCCGGTAAACCACCGGATCTCATTATCGGAAATCTTCAATATCTGACAATGCCGCATACCGTAGGAAACCTGCTCCTTTGCATCATCCAGACTCTTCCACAGAGGCTCACGCAGATTCGGATCAAAAGAAAGTATTGCGCCTGATTCCTCTGCTATCCTGATTGCTTTCTTCGTTGCCGCTCTGCAGCTATCATGTGTCATGGAAAGTGTTCCGAAATGGAATATCTTTGTATCTCCCACAAGCGCGGGATCCACATCGTCCTCGGAAAGCATCATATCTGCTCCCGGATTCCGGTAGAATGAAAACTCTCTGTCTCCACCCTCCTTTGTATGGACAAAAGCAAGTGTGGTATTTACCTCATCGTCTCTCTTCAGGCCATCTATGCCTATCCCAACGGAAACAAGAGCCTCCTCCAGCAGATCTCCGAACATGTCTTTTCCTATCTTACCGATAAAATTTGTCTTTTTTCCAAGATTATTCAGCATCGACAACACATTACAGGGAGCTCCGCCGGGATTTACCTCCAGAAGCCGGTTCCCCTGTGCGCTAAGTCCCGATTCCGTAAAGTCGATCAGCAGCTCCCCCAGCGCAACCACATCATATTTTTTCATATTAATTACCTCACATTATATCTTTATACTTTTTTATTGTAAAGCTGTGTCCCCGGTCTCATCAGCTGTGTCCCCGGTCTCATCAACCGAATCATCGGCCTTTTTCAGATAAATAAATCCGTATGCCGGAATATCTACTCCTTTTGCCTCGCGTTTTGCACCGGTGATCATATCCTCATAAAGGCCGTCGTCCTCATTGATCCAGGCCGTCTTATCATATTCACTGAAGTTAAATATTCCGATAATCTTATCACCGTCATAATACCTTCCGATGGCAAGCACTTCTTTCTCCCAGGTATCAAGGGTCCATGTGTCGGCATCTGCCATGAACGCCTTTTCTTCTTTTCTGATATCTTCCAGCTTTTTCAGTGCCTGATATATACGTCCTTCCGGCGTATTAAGGTCGTTTCTCTTCTTAGCGTTTTCCCAGTTCATTTTGCCCCGGTGAAGATATCTGGAATCCTCAGCTTTCTTCGGATCCAGCTTATAGGAATAATCATTCACCTGTCCTATCTCGTCGCCGCTGTAAAGCACCGGGATCCCGGACTGCATGAACATATAGGCGTGAAGCATCACATCCAGCCTGATGGCACTGTCCATCATTTCCTCATCGTGTTCAAAACCTGCGCGCTCGATACCACAAAGTGATGCTGTCGTTCCGCAGAAGCGGGCGTCGCCCGTCCTGAGGTCTTCATTGTAAAGCTCGCCGCGGCTGTTGCTGCCCCCTGTCCATCCGCGGAAATAATCATTCAGATATTTCTTATGAGGCACTTCCCGGATCCCATCTTTTTCAAGAGATGAATAGTCCAGTCCCCATCCTATGTCATCATGGCATCGCAGATAATTCAGGAAAAGATAATCCTTCGGCAGGGAATTGACCACATCCAGCTGCTCCCTTAAAAGACGGACATTTCTTGTGGCAATCGTATGCCAGGTGGTGGCCATCGTTGTCACGTTATACAGCATATGACACTCCGGTTTATCTACTGTTCCAAAATAGGGAACCACTTTTTCCGGCTCCATGACCACTTCTCCGAGAAGCAGTATACCGGGGCATACTATTTCAGAGATCACACGCATCATGCGGACGATCGTATGTACCTGCGGCAGATTGCGGCTTGGAGTACCCAGCTGTTTCCAGATGTACGGAACAGCGTCGATGCGGATAATATCTATGCCACAGTTTGCCAGATACAGGAAATTATACATCATCTCATTGAATACGCGCGGATTTGCGTAATTCAGATCCCATTGGTATGGGTAAAATGTCGTCATGACGAAATGGTTCACCTCGGGACACCATGTGAAATTTCCCGGCGCCGTGGTGGGGAAGACCTGCGGCGTTGTTTTTTCATATTCTGCCGGTATATCATAATTATCATAGAAGAAATAGCGGCTCATATATTCTCCGTCGCCCTGTTTGGCCTTCATGGCCCATTCGTGATCTTCCGATGTATGATTCATGACAAAATCCATACATACGCTGATATTCTTCTTATGACATGCCGCGGTCAGGGATTTCAGATCGTTAATCGTTCCCAGATCTTCTCTGACTTTTCGAAAATCCGCCACCGCATATCCGCCGTCGGAACGGCCTTCCGGTGAATCCAGAAACGGCATCAGATGAATATAGTTTATATTTGATTCCTGAAGATAATCCAGTTTGCTCTTAACTCCCTTCATATCTCCGGCAAAATTATCGATATACAGCATCATGCCGAGCATATCATTGCTCTTATACCATGATGGGTTTTCCAGACGCTTTCCGTCCAGGTTTTTCAGAGACTGATTTCTTTCCCTGTAAAAAGCATGCATCTGTTCGATCAGCTCTGCAAACATGGCGCTGTTATCGTACAGTTCCATATAAAGCCAGCTAAGTTCATCATGATGTTTTTCCAGTCGTTTTAAATACAGTTCTTCTGACAGCTTGTTACTTTTTTTTACTGCGGCCATGATCAATCTCCCAGGTTCCTTGCCAAATATAATTCTTGTGATAGTATCCTTCTAAAAAAGGTGCCCCAGGATATGGAGCACCTTTTCAATCATTATCTTATCAACAGGCAGCTGCCCTTCTCCATAATTTCATGTAGCTTCATTATGGAAAAATGTATCCTTTTAAATAGACATCAGCTCATCGCCCGGTTTTACGGGTCCTGTTTTAAGTACTTCGAAATTATCATAATCTTCGCTGTTTGTAAGCAGCACCGCCGTCACAGGACTGTAACCGGCTTTCTTTATCTTTTCGATATCGAAAGTGATAAGCTTCTGACCTTTTTTGACTTTATCTCCCTCTGCCACAAAGAGTTCAAAACCGTCTCCCTTCATATTTACGGTATCCACACCCACATGGATCAGAAGCTCCATATCCTCCGGGCCTGTAATACCGACTGCATGTTTCGTTTCTGTAACAGAAGAGATTTCTCCGTCAAAAGGAGATACTACAACGCCGACCGCCGGATCGATTCCAACGCCATCTCCGAGTACGCCTGACGCAAATGTATTATCCGGAATTTCTTCTCTTGCAATGGAAGTTCCCTCTACAGGTGCATAAAGCTTTTTAGGATCAGAAGGCTCGGCATCCTCAGCCTTGGCCTCCTCAACCGGAGATGGCGCTTCTTCATTTACTTTCTCCTCCTTCCAGAAGAAAGATGTGAGGACAAACGCGATAGCGCCTGCAATAGCAAGCATGATGACATACTGAAGTGTACAGTGTGTCGTGATCAGGAATCCGGGGATACCTGTAACGCCATAAGCAGAACCGTAAACGCCAATGATAGAACCGACTGCCGCGCCAAACGCCGCGCCGACCATACCGCATACAAGCGGCGTCACATAACGAAGGTTAATACCGAAGATAGCAGGCTCTGTGATTCCAAGAGAAGCAGAAAGACCTGCCGGCAGCGCCAGAGATTTTGTCTTAGGGCTCTTTGATTTAACGAATACTGCCACACAGCTCATGCACATTGCAAAGTTAGCCGAACAGGAAACCGGCAGCCATACGTTCTTTCCGTTTTCGGCGATCATTCCGGCCTCGAGAACGTTAAACATATGATGGATACCGCAGACAACCGTCAGCGGGTAAATAGCTCCGCAGACAAATGATCCGACGCCCAGCGGCAGCCGAAGCAATGCTTTTACAACTGTAAGGATATTGTTCTCAACAACAATAAACACCGGTCCGATGATCGTCATTGTAAGGAATGCAGTTACGAATACGGTTATAAGCGGAACTACAAACAGATCGATCATTTCAGGTACATGTTTGTGCAGCCATTTTTCCAGCTGGCACATCAGCCATATTGCAATAATGATCGGAATGATATGTCCCTGATAATTTACCTGACGAATATTAAAGCAAAGGATCTTCCAGTACTGGATCTGACTTGGGTCAGAAGCAGCTGTCCATGCGGACAAAAGATTCATATGCATAAGAAGCATACCAATCGTTCCTGCCAGGAAGATATTACCGCCAAATACTCTGGCTGCACTGATTGCAACAAGAACCGGCAGATAAACGATAGCCGTGTTTGCTACCAGATCCATCCAGCTGTAAATATCACTCTCTGCAAATGCGGGGAAGAACTGTCCGAGAGCCTCTACGAGACCCATCATCAGTCCTGCAGCTACGATTGCCGGCAGGATCGGAACAAAGACATCGCCAAGCGCCTTGACCATTCTCTGAGGCAGCGGCTGTTTTGCAGCAGCGGCAGCCTTTACATCATCCTTTGTGGCTGCAGACATTCCGCTGACCTTAAGGAATTCATCATATACTTTGTTTACAGTTCCGGTACCGATGATCATCTGGAGCTGTCCGTTACTCTGAAATACGCCTTTTACTCCTTCGATGTTCTCCAGTTTTTTAATATCGACCTTACTGTTATCCACCGTTACCAGACGCAATCTGGTCGCACAATGCGCAGCACTTACGAGGTTTTCTCTTCCTCCAAGCGTCTCATAGATTTCTTTGGCACACTTTGCGTAATCTAAAGCCATAGTTGTTTACCTCTTCTTCTCAGAAATAAATATTATACTGTACCTTCTGATACCGGATCACTCCCGCATCAGACCACAAACTTCAAAGCCCTGATACAGTCCGTCCTGCTCTACGGCAGGACAGACATGATCAGCAAGCTTTTTCATCTCTTCTGTTCCATTTTCCATGCAAACAGAATATCCCACCTTTTCAAGCATTTCTCTGTCATTCATGCTGTCGCCGAAACCAACCGAGTCCTCAACCGGAATATTCAGATAAGCACATACTCTCTCCACGGCCAGCCCCTTGTCAAAATCTTTTCCGACCAGCTCTCCGTTTATAAAAGCATCCTTCTCCTTTCCCAGAATGACCACATTCAGTATATCCTTCAGAAGTTCTTTCGGTTCAGTAAGACTCTCTTCTGTCGGAGCCATCATCACCATCTTATAAATCGGCTGACCGTTATATTCTTCCATCGGCCTTATATTCAAAGATGACTCGATCTGCTCACGCCAGCGGAGAAGCTCACTGTTTCCTTCGCCTTTTGCTTCCGCCGTTTCCTTCAGGAACGTTTTGAACCCTTCATCGGTAAAGGATCCGTCCCTGCACTCAACCGTGCGGAAGATACCGTTCCGCTTCAGCACTTCCGATGCAAAATCGCTCTGCTCCTTTGTCATCGGTGAATCATAAATAATCTGATCATTACAGACGATATACCCACCTGAACTTGCCACATAGCCGTCAAATCCATACTGTAAAAGAGGCTTTAACATGCCATAATTTCTTCCGCTGCACAGAAATATATAATGTCCCAGTGCCTGTGCTCTCCGAATTGCCTCCAGAGCGGAAGCCGGCGGCTCATTCTGTCCCGGTATGGTGAGCGTCCCGTCAATGTCCAAAAAAACCACTTTTTTTCTCATAATTATTTACCTGCTTGATTAATAAGTGAAATCGATTTCATTTGTAATTTCAATAATACATGACCTTTTTTCTTTTGTAAATTGTCAATTATTAGTGAAAAGCGATATACCAATTTGTGAAAAATTTATGAAATGGATTTCACATGGTGTCCTCATACCGGCACAGCACCGGTTTTCCCTTGCATATACGAAAAATATGCTAATTTCATCATCATGCAAAGGATCGATATTAAATCTCGAGGTGCGCATAAGGACTTTGCGTGCCGCCGCACAGCAGCGAAGCTGCCTTCCTTTATGCACCGCAGCCCCAGGAGAATATTTCAAAAGTAATCTCCATGCCGGCGTATGAGGCACCAAAACTCCCTTTGGGCGAAAAAAAACGAAGGAACAGGGATTCCCCTGCTCCTTCTTTTTGTTTCATATTTGATTTCAAATTCACTTTTAAGCTTTTCTGCTGCAGCGGTATGGTCCGCCAAGTCAGATCATCAGCCAAAGTATCTGTCCAGAAGTCCTTTAAATGCTTTGCCGTGTCTTGCCTCGTCACGTGCCATCTCATGAACTGTGTCATGGATTGCGTCAAGGTTCAGTGCTTTAGCGCGTTTTGCCAGATCTGTCTTTCCAAGGGTAGCACCGTTCTCAGCTTCTACACGAACTCTGAGGTTCTCTTTCGTGCTTGCGGATACGCACTCGCCCAGAAGCTCTGCAAATTTAGCTGCATGCTCAGCCTCTTCATAAGCTGCTTTTTCATAATAAAGACCGATCTCCGGATATCCTTCTCTGTGAGCCGCGCGTGCCATAGCCAGATACATTCCTACCTCAGAGCACTCACCCTCAAAGTTGGATCTCAGATCGTTCTTAATATCCTCAGGAACGTCTGCAGCTACGCCGATCACATGCTCTGCTGCCCATGTCAGCTCGCCTGCCTGCTCAACGAACTTGGAAGCCGGAACTTTACATACAGGACACTGCTCCGGAGGAGTATCTCCCTCATGAACATAACCACAAACACTGCATACCCATTTTTTCATATCAGTTAATTCCTTTCTATTGCAAATCAAAATCAATAATAGTTATCTTTTCTGATATCATCTTATCAACCAAACACATGGATAGTCAATGCTAATTCTATAACAGGTCTTTACAGCAGCTGCTCACATCAGGCTCAGATCAGTCCTTCCTTCTGCGCACATTCTTTACAGACTCCGTAAAAAGTAATGTTGCATTCTTCCACCAAACCTTCAAAATCCGAGGACATACTCTTCATAAGGCTGTCCATGGGCGTATTCATAACGTCCACGATCTTTCCGCATTTTTTACATACAAAGTGATTATGAGGCTTTGCCTGGCCATCATAACGATCCGGTCCGTCTATGGATGAGATTTTCTGTATCTCTCCAAGTTCCGTAAGCAGCGCGAGATTACGGTAAACGGTTCCCAGACTGATATTCGGATATTCAATTCGTATGTCCGAATATACCATATCCGCAGTCGGATGATCCTTGCGCTGCATCAGGTTTGTCTTAATAGACTCCCGCTGACGGCTGTATTTTAATGTTGCCACTTTGATGCCTCCGTTTCAATTGCAAATAGTTTTTAATATTAATAACAATTTCTAATATTATTATACTACCAAATCACCTTTATAACAGTCAACACTAACCTTAAGCTTTAGAACTTCCGGCACCTTTGAAGAAAATTTATTAGTACCGCTGCCCGGAAGATGCCGGCTGAAGCTGACCCGAACCCCGCGCCGGATCTCTCTCGAGATTTAAATATAGTATTAAATATAGTATTATACGCCGCATAGCTTTTTTATAAGCCAGCGGCGTATTTCCTTTGTTATGTGTCATTATAAATGTCAGCAGATGATATATTTCTCATCTGTGTCAGATTTTTCAAAAACGCCTCTGGCGTTCCTGCCGATTCTCGGGATCGGCTGTTTTCTTTCAGATATAATTCGTCTTTATGAGAATATACTCCTCAGTTTTTCCCAGATAGAAATGAACCAGTTGACGATCGTATCAATAATGCCGTCAGCCTGTACATCTGAAATGCCGAGATTCAGCCCTTCGCTCTTAAGTGTCTCATAGAGATCCTTTACCTGGGACTTAAGCTCTTCTTTGTCCAGATTCAGCCGGCTGATCTTTCTCATCAGCTCCATGATCTGGTTTTTCTGTTCTTCTGTAAGTGTGATGTCAAGCTCCTGCGCCGCTTTATCAATCAACTCTGATATATCTTCTTCATCGTCGATTCCTTCTGCTACGGCTTCCTTCAGTGTGGCTATCAGTTTTGCGGCTTTTTCCTGATCTCCAAGCTCTTCGCCCAGTTCACTCGTAATGACCAGCTCATTCGCGGCCGTATCGACGCCCTCCGCTTTCAGGGATTCGCCCGTCATGGTCTCATAAGCTTTTGTGATTCCCAGCAGGGCTGCGGTTCCTGAAATTCTCTCCGGTCCGGCAACGATCACATCCGCATTCCTGACGCCTGCAGTAACCAGCGCGTTCTGATACATTTCCACCGTGCAGTAGGAAATATTCTGGGTAGCGACATTGATTCCGTTCCCTTCCTCCTTCGCTACGACCTTTGCGCTGGATAATGAATTGCCTCCGATAACTTCCTGCGGCAGATATGCGTCATACGCCGCATGCTCTTCATCATTTGTTACCGTTACCACTGTACAGTTTGCCAGATCCGCTTCCGTCAGATTCATCAGCGAAAGTACGTGCTCTCTCTGGGACGGATTCAGGTCAGCCCCCAGACTGACACAGGTCTGACCGACTGCTGCCGCCCCGACGTTTGAAGCTGTTCCTGCTGCGGCTGCAGTAAGCATCACGCCGCAGAGAACACCTGCGATAATATTTCTCCTGTTTTTTATCATACTCCCTTATTCCTTTCTTCCGCGATGCGGCTCTGAATACCTGCCAGAGCCGTGCGCCGGGTAATGCTTCCCCAATCCCCCGATCATGCGGATGAATGTGCAGGACTGATTTCGCCGCTTCACTCTGAGTCGATCCAAGTGAAGGAATCTGCTGACAGAATGAAACCTGTCCTGCGGTGATCCGTTTCTGCCCTGCGATAGCCACAGTATAACACGAATCACATTTCTTTCAATTCGTTTCACAATATCTTCACAAATCAGGCCAGTGCATCCGCAAGGGCTGCGTACTGCTCCAGCGCAAGCGCTTCCCCCCTGATATTTTCAGGAAGTCCGCAGGAAATCATTGCCTCAAGGATCTGCTCTTTATTATAGGGAATCCTCTTATCATTTTTCAGAGCATTCAGCATCGTTTTTCTTCTCTGTCCGAATGCTGCTTTGATCAGATGAAACATGAGTTCTTCATCATTCACTTTTACACGCTCTTCTTCAGGTTTTATCCGCAAATTTATCACAGCGCTTCCCACGTTTGGACGCGGGATAAAACAATTCGCCGGCACATTTGCGGCGATCCCGGGTTCTGAGTAATATTGAACCGCGGCAGATAAAGCACCATAGTCTTTACTTCCCGGTCCTGCCTGCATACGTTCCGCTACTTCCTTCTGCACCATCACGGTGATGGATGAAACGGGGAGTTTTTCCTCCAGAAGCCTCATCAGGATCGGCGTTGTAATATAATATGGCAGATTTGCCACGAATTTTACTTTTCGTCCTCCGCTTCTCTCATCGATCAGTTTCCGGAGATCCATCTTCATGATATCTCCCGATATGATCTCCACATTATCCCAGTCCTGCAATGTATCTTCAAGGATCGGGATCAGGTTCTTATCAATTTCAACCGCTGCTACATTTCCTGCATAATAAGACAAATATTGCGTCAGCGTACCGATGCCGGGACCGATCTCAATTACGAAATCGTCCCGGCCGATATCTGCTGCCGCAATAATTTTTTCTAGTACATGTGAATCCAGCAGAAAATTCTGTCCGAATTTTTTTTGAAAATGAAAACCGTATTTCCGGAGAACCTCTTTTGTTTTATTTGGCCTGGTCAGCCATGGTTCTTCTCTCAATTGCCTTCAAAATCCTTTTCCTGAATCGTAGTCAGACCATTGGTCATCTTTCTCTTTCTTCTGCCGAAACGTCTGCCTGTATTTGACTTCGCGCTGGCTATCGCGCCATCCATAATGGTCTTAACTTTAGCGATAGTCATCGGCTCTTCGAAGGACTGCTTGTCTCCAATGATCGTATAAAGTGCCAAAACGCCCATATCATCGATATCACAATCGTTTTCTGTAGCGTATGTCCTGGCGAAAGTAACCAGCTCATCATTTGTGAATACCGGTATATTTATTACTGTATCTATCTTCTTCGCAAAATCCGGATATTGCTTCAGGAATGCGCGCATTGCCGCCTTCTCATCTTCCAGGATCAGTATCATGCAGTCTGTCCTGAATTCCATCGCCTGACTGAGCCGGTTAACGGTATCCTCCGTCATCCTGCTGCAATCCTCGATCATAAGGAAGCCGCCCGACATCTTCTTTACTACGTCGGCAGGATCTTTTCGGTTCATGTTTTCTCCGTTGATCCTGGCGATCTTTGCGGATGGCATCTGCAGATCCCTGCACATCGTAATGACCAGATTTTCAGTCAGCTTCGACTTTCCTGTTCCCCTTGCGCCCATTACGCCGATATTTCCATGTTTGGAAGTATGCTCGCCGGCATGAGCGTAAACACTGTTGATAGCTTCAAGGATCTGGCTGTCCATTCCCGGTATTCTGGCAAAATATGTAAACGTCTTCCGCTGCTCATCGTTCATTCTTGTCGGAAGCGCTTTATTCAGGATGCGAATACGGCGTTCCTCAGGCGTTTCCGCTTTGAGCAGTTCATCCAGAGAGATCGGTACGGTATTCTGTCCGACCTTGTCCAGATTAATCGTTCTGGATCCTGCAAGTTTCTGCTTCGGCGTCTCTTCCAGATCCGGAATTTCCAGTTCTTCATTATAGACAGGCTTTCTCGGCTTATCGGAGCCGTCTCCCGCACCGCTGTTCTTTTCTGAAGACGAAGCCGCTGTTCCTGTTCCCGCAGTCTTAACGTCTGCTTCATCCATACTGTCAGTATCGCTGTGTGCCCCTCCGGCAGGTCCGGTTTTCTTCTCAGAATCAGTTCCGCGTTTTTCAGCATTTTTTTCTGCTGCACCGGAATCATTATTCCATCCCGCAGACTCATTACCTCCTGAAACCCCATCGGTTTTTCCGGACTCTCCGGCTTCCTGCGCCTCCTGTCCAAATTCCGCCTCATCGATCTTCTTCGAAGGTTTCTCCGGTTCTTCGATTGAACTGAGGATCGCTGCGATCCTGTCATCCATGCTGCGTCTTCTGGCTTTTTCCTGTCTGATACTTTCTGTATCTTCCTCAACTTCCGGGATGTCCTGCTCAGGTTCCGTCTGTTCAGGTTCTTCTATAAAATCTTCGCCAGCAACAGTCTTTATGGCTTCTCTGAACTCTTCCACCTCTTCTGCCGTCGGTTCAGCTTTTTCAGACACGCCCTGCACGGTGTTGTTCTGACTGAAGTCTCCGCTTGTAACTGCTTCGGAAAGAGATCCCGCAGTTTCCTCCAGAAGTGCGTTAAGATCAAAATCCCTGACTTTAGAGGACGTTTCTGCTCTCTTGATGTTTTCCTGCTTCGGCATGGAAACGATCGTCTCCGGATTGCCGGTAACAGAGATCACTGTTTCATCTGCAGTCTCCGGTTCCAGCTCCGAAATATTAAGCATATCCAGCGGCACCGTATTATCCAGACGTGCAGTTTCCGAATCTTTCTCTTTATACAGAGTATCTTCTCTGATACCCTGGAATATGGTACGGATGCTCTTTTTCAGATTATCCTTGTTGACAGTGCGGTTAGCCTCCCCGCGGGAAGCTTCGGAAATACTCTCTTCCGTCTCTTTCGCTTTGCTTTCTGCCCCTGCCGTTTCTTTTTCTTTTCTTTTTTCTGCTTTTTTCCCGGACTCTTTTCCTGACTCGCTTCCGGCGTCCTTTGTGCCGCCGCTGCGTACATTGGCATATGCTTTTTTCTGCTCAGAAGACAGCGGCTGATATTTCAGCTTCAGATCCATAGCTTTCAGAACATATTTGCCTTCGCCGAACCAAAGGATCAGGTCGTCACATGCCGCAACGCACTTATCACGGTCACCGTCAAGGTCATACAGAGTCGCAAGCTCATACGCCCATTTCTCAGTATACTCTTTGTCGCGGTACTCCTCCAACACAGCGATCTGTGCTTTCAAAGGTGCTTTTTTTGCCTTGAATATCTTATACTGCAGAAGATATCTGACATTATCATCACCCGCCGCTTTTACGAAACGGTCAAAGTAATCTTCAGCTTCTTCCACATTATTGAGCTTCAGGGAATTCTCTACCAGTCTGCTGAGAACGTTCCGTCCGATAGTGGACCGAGACAGGGCGAGCTTCAGGATCCGCTGTGCATCTTCGTACTGTTTGACCGCATCATAAACGTCAGCCACCATGCTGAGCGTTTTGACGCTTTTTACCCGCTTCCAGTCAATACTCTCAACAATCGGAAGCGCCTTCTCATAATCCCGGTCATTAACATAGCTGGTCAGTTCTTCCAGTTTTTCTCTGTATTCGAGTTTGTCCAACGTCTCGCCTCCCGTCCATCATTATGTACTGTATGTGTTCTTCTACTGACGTAAATTCCGGGAAAATCACCCCTTTGCAATACTCCCCGCATCTACGACAAATAATGTGACGGCACCAGATGCAGTACCCTTCGCATCTGATGCTGTCCTTTAAATGATATTATACATTATTTTACTACAATTTTCTCCATTTTCCAGATGTCATCTACATACTCCTGGATCGTACGATCAGAACTGAACTTGCCGGCCTTTGCTGTATTTATCATAGCAGCCTTAGCCCACTCAGCCTCATTTATGTACTTGGCCTCTACCTGCTCCTGTGCAGCTGCATAGGCCTTGAAGTCCGCAAGGATAAAGTAACGGTCTGCAGGCTCTCCGCCGTTAGCATGAAGAAGGGAATTATAAAGCTCGCGGAACATGTCCATATCTCCGTTGGAGTACATTCCGTTGATCAGCTGCATCAGTACCTGACGGATGTCAGCGTCATTATTGAAGTACTGCATCGGATCATAACCGCCCTCACGCTCATAGCGCATAACTTCGTCAGCCTTCAGTCCAAAGATGAAAGCATTCTCCTCGCCGGCCTCCTGAACTATCTCAACGTTGGCTCCGTCAAGTGTTCCAAGAGTAAGAGCTCCGTTCAGCATAAACTTCATGTTTCCTGTACCTGAAGCCTCTTTGGAAGCTGTAGAGATCTGCTCGGAAACATCTGCTGCCGCAAAGATCAACTCAGCATTGCTTACACGATAGTCTTCGATAAATACTACTTTGATCTTTCCATCGATAGAAGCGTCATTATTGATAACGTCAGCTACATTGTTAATCAGCTTGATGATAGCTTTTGCTCTTCTGTATCCTGAGCTTGCCTTTGCGCCGAAAATAAAAGTTCTCGGATAGAACGGCATTTCCGGATGTTCTTTGATCTTATTGTACAGATACATGATGTGAAGGATATTCAGCAGCTGTCTCTTGTACTCATGAAGTCTCTTGACCTGAACGTCAAAGATAGATCTCGGATTCACCTCGATACCGTTATGCTCAAGGATGTATTTCGCAAGGCGTACCTTGTTCTGATATTTAATATTCATGAACTCAGCCTGTGCCTTTTTGTCATTGACATATATCATCAGTCCTTCGTTCTTTGACAGATCTGTGATCCAGTCTTCTCCGATATGCGCGGTTACCCAGTCTGCAAGGAGCGGATTTCCGTGAAGCAGGAAACGTCTCTGTGTGATACCGTTTGTCTTATTCGAGAATTTCTCCGGCATCATCTCGTAGAAGTCATGAAGTTCTCTCTCCTCGAGAATGTCCGTATGCAGTTTGGCAACGCCGTTTACGGAGAATCCGCCGACGATAGCCAGATTTGCCATGCGAACCTGTCCGTCATAGATGATAGCCATTTTTTCGATCTTTCTCTGATCATTAGGATATCTTCCGCGGACCTCCTCACAGAAACGTCTGTTGATCTCTTCGACGATCTGGTAAATTCTCGGAAGCAGTCTGGAGAACAGCTCGATCGGCCATTTCTCAAGAGCCTCTGCCATGATCGTATGGTTAGTATACGCGCAGGATTTTGTAGTTACATCCCATGCCTCTTCCCATGTCAGACCCTCTTCATCCAGAAGAATCCTCATCAGCTCCGCAACCGCAAGTGTCGGATGCGTATCGTTCATGTGGAAGCATGCTTTCTCATAGAGTTTGCGGATATCATCATGGCTCTTCTTATATTTCTCGATCGCTGTCTGAAGCGTAGCTGAAACAAAGAAATACTGCTGTTTCAGACGAAGCTCCTTACCTGCCATATGATTGTCGTTCGGGTAAAGAACGTTGCAGATAGTGTGCGCCAGATTTTCCTGCTCGATGGCTTTGTGATAATCGCCCTTGTCAAAAGATGACAGTGAGAAATCGTTGATCGCCTCAGCATCCCAGATCCTGAGTGTGTTTACCACGTTATTGTTATATCCGAGGATCGGAAGGTCGTACGGGATCGCGCGTACTGAAGTATAGCCTTCCTGGCTGAAGTAATTGCGCTCTGTTTCCGGATCGTATTTAACGCTTACATATCCGCCGAATTTGATTTCTTTTGCATGATCAGGGCGTTTCAGCTCAAACGGATAGCTTCCGTCCGCAAGCCAGTTATCCGGCTCCTCCACCTGCCTTCCGTCAACGATCTTCTGTTTGAACATGCCGTAATGGTAACGGATACCGCAGCCGTAGCCTACATATCCCAGTGTTGCAAGAGAATCCATGAAACATGCCGCAAGTCTTCCAAGTCCGCCGTTTCCAAGCGCCGGATCTCTCTCTTCATCCTCGATGGCGTTGATATCGATATTCATCTCTTCAAGCGCTTCTTTTACTTCCTGATAAGCTGTCAGATCAAGAAGGTTGTTTCCAAGGTATCTTCCGGTCAGGAACTCCATAGACATATAGTATACGATCTTTGGATCTTTCTGTTTTACTGTTTTCTGTGTTTTCATCCAGTTATCAATGACAGCGTCTTTTACTACGTATGCTACTGCCTGATAGATCTGATGTGTAGAAGCATTTTCCAGATCTGTTCTGAACAATGTTCTAAGCGCTTCCTTGAATTCAGTTTTAAACCTTTTTTTCTTTAATACCGGATTGATCATTTTTTCTCCCTACTATCGTCAAATGCTTTTCGCCCTTCCGCCCCGGAGGATGGAAGGTGATGTGTTCGCGCCTGCACAAGCCTCATGACAAATGCAGCGTTCACACATCCGGTTACCTGTTATCCTTTTTCCCTCTCTTACAAATTTCCCTGTTAATTTTTTCTGACAGCAAGAACCACCTTCTCACCATTGATATTCCAGGATTTTCCGGGTCCCTCCGTCCGTCCTGTGATGATCTCGTCCGCCAGAACGACCTTTCGGATATCATCGCTGTATTTGTTCAGCACTTCTTCGATCTTTGCGTTATCTTTCGCATATACATTGATGCGGTCCATAACCTCAAAGCCGGCTTCCTTCCGCATCGTCTGAATCTTGCTCGTAAGCTCCAGCACAAAACCTTCCTCAAGAAGCTCTTCCGTAAGTTTGCTGTCCAGAACAACTGTTACTCCGTTGTCGGTCTCTGCCACAAGCTCCGGATCCTCAGCGGTCTCGATCAGAAGATCCGCCTCTTCAAGTTCTATCTGATCTCCGTTAAGCTCCACCTTAAGAACGCCGTTTGCACGAAGTTCTTCAACCGCTGCGTTTCCATCCATGGCCGGAAGCGTCTTTCTCAAAGCTCCCAGAAGCTTGCCGAACTTTGGTCCGCAGGTGCGCAGATTTGGTTTGATATTATATTTTACCATATCTGCGAACTCCAGTGACTTAATATTTAATTCATCCTCAATAATTTCTTTATAGAAATCATTCAGGTCGAAATCACATTTCACATAAATGTGTGCCAACGGCTGACGGTTCTTCAGATTGGACTTGTTTCTTGCCGCGCGGCCGAGAACAACGATCTGAAGCAGATGCTCCATATCCTCTTCCAGCTTTTCGTCGATCCACTCCTCTTTTACCTTCGGGTAATCACAGAGGTGAATGCTTTCAGGCGCTGACGGATCGACTGTTCTCACAAGATTCTGGTAAATATCCTCCGTCATGAAAGGAATCATCGGAGCGGCGGCTTTACAGAACTCTACAAGAGCCGTATAAAGCGTCATGTTCGCGTTGATCTTATCCTGCTCCATGCCTTTTGCCCAGAAACGCGAACGACATCTGCGGACATACCAGTTGCTCATGTCGTCTACAAATGATTCCAGAACGCGCGCCGCCTCCGGAATTCTGTAATTGTTCAGATTATCATCCGTATCCCTGATCGTAGTCTGGAGTTTTGAAAGGAGCCACTTATCCATTACGGAAAGCTTTTCGTAGTCCAGCTCATACTTCGTGGGATCGAATCCGTCAATATTTGCGTAGAGCACGAAGAATGCGTAAGTATTCCACAATGTACCCATGAATCTTCTGCTGTATTCACTGACTGTCCTGCCGTTGAAACGGTTCGGAAGCCATGGCGCACTGTTTATATAGAAATACCAGCGGATCGCGTCTGCGCCGTATGTTTCGAGAGCGTCAAACGGATCAACGGCATTTCCTTTGGATTTGCTCATCTTCTGTCCGTTCTCATCCTGCACATGTCCCAGAACGATAACGTTCTCATAAGGAGACTTGTCAAACAGAAGTGTGGAGATAGCCATCAGTGAATAGAACCATCCTCTGGTCTGATCTACGGCTTCTGAAATAAACTGGGCAGGGAACTGCTCTTCAAATATTTTCTGATTTTCAAACGGATAATGATGCTGAGCGAACGGCATTGCGCCGGAATCGAACCAGCAGTCGATCACCTCCGGAGTACGCCGCATGACCCTGCCGCACTTCGGACAGTTTACGGTAACATCATCTATATACGGACGATGCAGTTCAATATCGTCGGGGCAGTCGGGAGACATGGATTTCAGCTCCTCAATACTGCCGATAGAATGAAGATGTCCGCACTCCTCGCATTTCCAGATGTTCAGCGGAGTTCCCCAGTATCTGTTGCGGGAGATTCCCCAGTCCTGAACGTTTTTCAGCCAGTCTCCGAAACGGCCTTCGCCGATTCCCTTCGGGATCCAGTTTACGGTATCGTTGTTTTTCAAAAGCTCGTCACGGACTGCCGTCATTTTTATGAACCATGAATCTCTGGCATAATAAATAAGCGGCGTATCACATCTCCAGCAGTGCGGATAATCGTGTTCAAACTTAGGCGCCGAAAACAGCTTTCCTTCCTTGTCCAGATCCGTCAGGATGATCGGATCCGCTTTCTTTACGAAAGTTCCCTCATAAGGAGTTTCTTTTGTCATGTTTCCTTTGGAATCCACGAACTGCAGGAACGGCATGTCATATCCGGAGCATACACGGTTATCGTCCTCACCAAAAGCAGGCGCGCAGTGTACGATACCTGTACCGTCAGACATTGTTACGTAGTCGTCGACCATGACGTAGAAACCTTTTTTTCCTGTTTTTTCCGCGCATTCTCCCGCGAAGTCAAACAGCGGCTCATACTCTTTATACTCCAGATCCTTTCCTTTATATGTTTCAAGGATCTCGTACGCTTTCTGTCCTTCCTCTGCCAGCGGTCCGAGCACCTTATCCAGAAGCGCCTCCGCCATATAATACGTATAACCGTCGATACATTTTACCTTGCAGTATGTATCGTCCGGATTCATGCAGAGAGCCACATTGGACGGAAGCGTCCATGGCGTTGTGGTCCACGCCAGAAAATATGCGTCTTCACCGACTGCCTTGAAACGTACAACGGCAGATCTTTCTTTTACGGTCTTGTATCCCTGGGCCACCTCCTGCGCCGAAAGCGGCGTGCCGCATCGCGGACAGTAAGGCACGATCTTAAATCCTCTGTAAAGCAGACCTTTGTCCCAGATCTGTTTAAGCGCCCACCACTCCGACTCGATGAAGTCGTTTTCATATGTAACATACGGGTCGTCCATATCTGCCCAGAAGCCTACCTGTGCGGAGAACTTCTCCCACATTTCCTTATACTTCCAGACGCTTTCCTTACATTCTTTGATAAACGGTTCAATACCGTATTTTTCGATCTGATCTTTTCCGTCCAGTCCCAGCTTTTTCTCAACTTCAAGCTCTACCGGCAGTCCATGTGTATCCCAGCCTGCTTTACGCGGCACCTGATATCCCTTCATTGTGCGATATCTCGGGATCATATCCTTGATCACGCGGGTGAGAACATGTCCGATATGCGGTTTACCGTTCGCTGTAGGCGGTCCGTCATAAAATGTATAGCGAGGACATCCCTCGCGCTGCTCCATGCTCTTCTGGAAAATCTGTTCGGCTTCCCAGAATTTCTCGGTATCTTTTTCCCGATCAACGAAATTGGCTTTCGTATCTACTTTCTGATACATCGCTTCCTCCTGCTATTTTATCACCATTTTTTCCGGCGTCATCGATATCCTTTTCCTGTATCCGGTCTCTTCTTCTGCTGCCCTCTGATATTTCTGCGCCTTAAATCATCCGCCGCGATATATTCCCTCCGGATCACTGTTTTTCATCAGGAAGGCTCTCCCTTTCCTGCCGCGGCGCGCACAGCGCATGCCTGTCGCCGTCTGCGCGGACATGTGATCCTCCGAAGTTGTTTTTGCTGCCCGGACGCTTTTCCCGCGGGAAATTTCCTCCGATGCCGGATAGAATATTTCTCCGGCAAAGCCGGCAGGCAGGCCCTTCGATAAGGTTTAACATACACGAAAATCAATCCCGCCGGATCTTTCCGGCGCGATTCATTTCATTAATGTGTATCTTCTTTCTTTTGCACGCCATAAAAATGACGTTCTTCTTTGGTGTATTAGTATAGAAATACATCCTGTTTTTTGTCAAGATGTAGCCGCCATTTGATGACGTTTTTTACGGCGTTTTTCGCGTAATTCATTCTTTTTCGCGCGAATCATTTCCAGTTCCCGCTCATTGCTGACCTTGATCGTTTTTACCACATAAAGTCCGCCGTCGTCATTATGCTTCATGCGGATCTTCCCTTTCATATATCCATGGACCGGACATACGGCCATGCAGTAATAGTTTTTCGAGCTGGCAGAAAACCACCGGATCTTCTTCCTGGAATTTCTTCCGCACAGACAGCAATAAGATGCCTTTACTTCCGCATCCATCATCGCAACCTCTTTCGTGGGAAACTCGCGGGAAATGTATTTGGAATAGCCGTTATAGACCATGTGGATCTCTTCCGTCTTTAACTTCGGATTCTGATAAGAATCGATCGAATCATAGGCAAGAACCACATTGATATCGATCTTCTGAAATATCTCAGCTGTATACCAGGCATCGGAAAGCGCTCTGTGAAAAGTTTTGTTCTTTTCCAGGTGCAGATAATCCGCGCCGTACTCCAGAGACCGTCTGCTTTTCATGGTCTCAAATTCCACTGCAAACAGCTTTTGTACATCATAATAATGGAACGGGCCTTTCAGCATATGAAGCTCGCCGTAAAACTTCATGTTTCTCTGAAGTTCAGTCAGATCTACGCTCCCCCAGGTGCAGAAAACAGAATCTCCGCCGGACCAGGTGAGAAATTCCTTCACCGCTATCGGAAAAGGAGTCCCGTTCTGCAGATCTTTCGACGTCAGATTTACGATCTCTCTTGTCCTGTAATGAAGCTTTTTATACACCTTAGGTCTGATCATACGGTGAAAAGTGTCTACTATCTCACGGTCATTATTCAGTTTTACTGCGCCGATCTCAATAATTTCGAACGGAAGTTTCTTATTTTCATGCCCTTTCCCATAAGGGCATTGATTCCACTCCAGATCAAAGACTATATAATTCACTGAAATAAATGCCTCAATATTCATAGTCTGCAGCAAAACCACACGCCTGTTATTTCTGTCGCTTTACTTTATGTCCCTGGCATCGCCGGCAATCGCAGACCATGTCACCTTCAATTTCTGCTGAATATCTTGACAAAGTCAATAAACATTATATCTGTAAACACTTTAAAGTGCAACGTTTTTCTTGCTTTTGGAACGGAGAACCATTAATATGGGAAGTATAAATTTTTTATAAACAATTCAATCAGGAAAGGGAGGTTCCTACCAAAATGGAAAATCTATTTAAGCTCTCAAAAAATGGTACCGACGTCCGTACAGAGATCATGGCCGGCCTTACCACCTTCATGACAATGGCTTACATCATTGCCCTGAACCCCAATCTTCTGACGAACTTCGGCGCTGAAGGTGGCGAGCTCTGGAACGCCGTTTTCATGGCTACCTGCGTTGCCTCCGCCATCGGTATGTTTGTTATGGCCTTTGCGGCAAACAAGCCCTTCGCCATGGCTCCCGGCATGGGACTGAACAGCTTCTTCGCTGTAGTTGTCGGAAACATTGTCGCCATTACCGGTCTTTCATATCTCGAAAGCTTCCGCGCGGCGCTGTGTATCATTTTGATCGAGGGAATCGTATTTATCATTCTGTCCGTCTTCAATATACGTGAGCAGATAGTAGACGCTATCCCGCTTGGCGTACGTCTGGGCATTTCACCCGCCATCGGCCTGATGCTGATGAATATCGGTCTTGGTTCTAACGTAGGTATTTACTCTGCTGAAGGCGGTCCTTTCTATGTAATGCGTGACTTCTTCGGCGCACTTACACCCGGCGTTGCCAAGACTCAGATGGCCGATGGATATCCTGCAATGATACTTACAGTAATTACCATGTTTGTAGGACTCTTTATTATCGTCATCCTTGCAAAACGCAATGTGAAAGGCGCAGTTCTTCTGGGAATGCTCGCCGCTTCCATTATTTACTGGGTAGGCGATTTCGTATTCCTCGGCGCAAATCCTTTCGCGTCACTTGCAACCGCAAGCTGGATTCCGCCTGTAAAAGATATGGTAAATCTGACATTGTTCAAATTTGACTTTACTGATTTCTTCCGCATCGGCTGGTTCACGGCTGTTACTCTGATCATTACATTCTGCATGATCGATATGTTTGATACGATCGGTACTCTGGTCGGAACCGCTTCCCGTGCCGGCATGGTAGACGAAAACGGAAAAATGCCTAATATGAAAGAAGCTCTTCTGGCAGATGCTGTCGGTACTGTATGCGGCGCCTGCACAGGTACTTCCACAGTTACCACATTCGTAGAATCCGCTTCAGGCGTTGAGGCCGGCGGACGTACAGGTCTTACAGCCCTGACAACAGGCGTTCTGTTTCTGGCATGTATGTTCATCTCTCCGATCGCCGCTATCATCCCTGCAGCCGCTACATCATCCGCGCTGATCTATGTCGGCGTCCTGATGATCTCCGGACTGAGCAAGGTTAAATTCGACGAGATCGATCAGTGCGTACCTGTTGCGCTTATGCTGATCGCAATGCCGATCTCCGGTTCCATCGGACACGCCATCGGTATCGGCCTGATCTCCTACACAGTCATCGCAGTCTTCACAGGAAGAGCAAAAGAGATTTCCATTGTTACTTACATTATCTCCATACTGTTCCTGATCAAATTCTTCCTTGCCGTATAATTCCCGGCATACGAAACAGGGGACGGAGTTTTGTTTCACATCCTGCGCAGCCAGAGCTGCGCCGGGTGAAACAAAACTCCGTCCCCTGTTTTTATTCTTGCAATTATGAGCGTCCGGCATATATAATTGCTTTCACAATCACTGATTTGATCATATTCCTAAAAAGGAGGTCTGCAGATGCAGTTTCGCCCATGCATTGATATTCATAACGGAAAAGTAAAACAGATAGTAGGGGGAAGTCTTCGCGACGCCGGCGACATCGCCGATGAAAATTTCGTTTCCGGGCAGGACGCCTCTTTCTATGCCCGCCTGTATCAGAAATACAATCTGAAAAACGGTCATGTGATCCTTCTCAATCCTGCCTCCTCGCCGTATTATGAGGCCACAAAGAAAGCCGCCCTTGACGCGCTTTCCGCATGGCCCGGCGGCCTTCAGGCCGGCGGCGGGATCAATGACAGCAACGCCGAAGAATTTCTTACGGCCGGCGCAAGTCACGTCATCGTTACATCCTATGTTTTTAAAGACGGAAAGATCAGCTTTGAAAGGCTGAAAAAAATGCTCTCCGCCGCAGGCAGAGAGCATCTGGTACTTGACCTTAGCTGTCGAAAAAAAGATGATCGTTATTATATCGTCACCGACCGCTGGCAGAAATTCACTGATGTGGAGATCTCCCTCGATACCCTGACCGAGCTTTCCTCCTACTGTGATGAATTCCTGATCCATGCCGCGGATGTGGAAGGTAAACAAAACGGTATTGAAGAACCTCTTGTTTCGCTCCTTTCGGATTTTCGGCCCGATGGTTCCTCCTCGTTCCCGATCACGTACGCAGGCGGCATCGGCAGTTTCAAGGATCTTCAGCAACTGAAAAACCTTGGAAAAGACAGGCTTAACGTCACTATCGGCAGCGCGCTGGATCTCTTCGGCGGAACAATGCCGTTCGAAGACGTCCTCCGGATGATGTAACACGGAACCGGGGACGGAGGTTCGTTCCGTTTTTTCAATCGCGATCTCTGATCGCGCGCGAGCTGCGCGACGCACTTGTGCGTCTTCCTCTGCGATCCGCCAGACGGGGGATTCAAGAACGCCTCTGGCGTTCTTGCCGCCTATAGGCGGGGAACTCCCCATCTGAGTTAGAGATCACATTTTCCTACCGTCCTCGGGAATGGAAGCACGTCACGGATATTGTCCACGCCGGTCAGATACATCACGCAACGTTCAAAGCCAAGGCCGAAACCTGCGTGGCGTGTCGTTCCGTATTTACGAAGATCCAGATAAAATCTGTACTCATCCATATCCATGCCAAGCTCTTTCATTCTGGCTTCAAGCTTCTCGAGATTCTCCTCCCTCTGGCTTCCACCGATGATCTCTCCGATCCCCGGAACGAGGCAGTCCATAGCAGCCACGGTTTTTCCGTCGTCATTCTGTTTCATATAGAATGCTTTGATATCCTTCGGGTAATCGGTCACAAAGATCGGTTTCCTGAATACCTGCTCTGTCAGATACCTCTCATGTTCAGTCTGAAGATCGCTTCCCCAACTTACCTTATATTCAAAATTGTCATTGTTTTTCTCGAGGATCTCTATAGCCTCCGTATACGTCACACGGCCAAAATCAGAATTCAGCACATGATCCAGTCTTTCTTTCAGTCCTTTATCTACAAATTTATTGAAGAATTCCATCTCTTCGGGTGCCTGCTCCATGACGTATCGGATAATAAACTTAAGCATGCTCTCTGCCAGTTCCATATCATCCTCCAGATCCGCAAATGCGATCTCCGGCTCGATCATCCAGAATTCGGCAGCATGACGTGTGGTGTTCGAATTCTCCGCGCGGAAAGTGGGTCCGAATGTATATACCTTGCGGAACGCCTGCGCAAAAGTCTCCGCGTCCAGCTGGCCGCTGACTGTCAGGCTTGTTTTTTTCTTAAAGAAATCATTGGAATAATCAACTTTGCCGTTCTCTGCCACCGGAAGCTCATCCTGATCCAGCGTCGTAACCTGAAACATCTCGCCGGCGCCCTCTGCGTCATTTCCCGTTATGATAGGAGTATGTGCATAAACAAACCCTCTCTCCTGAAAGAATTTATGAATTGCATATGCCGCCAGTGACCTGACACGGAATGTCGCCTGGAAAAGATTTGCTCTCGGGCGGATATGTGTGATCGTTCTGAGATATTCTTTTGTATGGCGTTTTTTCTGCAGCGGATAATCCGGAGCGGAATCTCCCTCTATAACTACCTCGTCAGCCTGGATCTCAAAGGGCTGTTTCGCCTGCGGCGTCGCTACCAGCGTTCCCGTGACGATGATCGCTGCTCCTACGTTCATGGAAGAAATCTCAGAAAAGTTTTCCAGCTTGTCGCTGTATACTATCTGAAGCGGTTCAAAAAACGTTCCGTCATGAAGCACTATAAAACCGAAAGTTTTAGAATCGCGGACACTTCTCACCCATCCGCCGACCCTGACACTTTGATCCAGGTATTTTTCTCTTTCTTTATAAATTTCTCTGACAGTAGTCAATTGTTCCATTATTATGATCTCCTTCTATATTTTTTAGAATTCAAGGCTCGCTCGCGAGACCTGGCTCGGAATCCGGTTCAGCATCGCTTTCTGTATCTGAAGCATCGTCTCCGTTCTCTTCGGATGATGCGGTCTCCGTATAAGCCGCGGCTTCCCCTGAATCTGCCGCATCCAGTGCTGCCTCTGCTTCCGCGGAAGTCACATCTGTACGTATATAACTTACGAACACATTTCCCATGCTTCCGAAAATAGCTGCAGCGTCAATATCTCCGATGGCTTTCACCTCGCCCAGTCCGACGTCATAATACCATAGATTGTCCCATCTGTCATAGCCCAGAAGCAGAACAGTCCTGTCTTCGGAATACTTCGCAACGACCGGATAACCGCGGCTGATCTGATAGCGGATACTCTCGATTGAGCAGCCCGTATAATTGATCACCTTATACCCGCTTCCCAGCACGCTCTGAATGACTTCTGTATCCAGCACGGGATCCAGCAGCTCCTGCGGCAGCGTTTCCGGCTCCAGGGTAATCGTCTGACGCCAGTTGCCTCGTTCATAAACATATTTCTGCTGTCCGTCCAGAACGATGCCGCCGTTTTCATCGGCCGCGTGGATGCCGTTATTCACCATGGTATCGATCCGCCGGAGGCCTCCGTTATAATATACCAGATACTGGTTTTCCGCCAGCGCCGGAATGCTCATATCTACAGTCTTTTTTTTGTAGTTGATCGTATAGTCGGATACCTTGCTGACGACAGACGAACTGCTGCTGCCCTTCATAAACGGCAGTATTACCTGTTGGCTGCAGCGGTTATCCTTCTCGGTCACCACAGAGATATCGTTTTTCTCTCCGCCTGTGTTGCTTACTATATGATCGCTTCCATAGTATGTAAAGCCGGACTCCGATCTGGTGGAAAGCTCGAGCTCCAGATGATCTCCCGTCCACAAAAGTCTGGTGATATAAGCCCCGTCTTTCTGATAGACCTTCAGCATCTCACCCTCCATTGTTTCAATGCAGATACGGTTCATTCCAAAAACCGTATTTCCTGCACCGTCGGTGATGATATCTCCGTCGGCAGCATATCCGTAGACCAGATCTTCTCCGTAAAATCCGATTATTTTAATCTTTTCGCCTTCCGCCGCGCTGATCGTACGCTCTTCTCCCGTCTTCACATTGAATACCGTGATATTCGAAGAATGGTAAGGATCCATTTCATTCATCCAGGCCGCGTAATTCTGGGTGTCAGAGGTGGCAAAACACTCGGTATTCATGTTTTCAAGCGCCGTCTCTGCCTTGCCTGTCTCCAGATCGATCGTCTGAAGAGTCTCTCCCGTATACATATAGATCACTCCGTTATCGCTGACGTTCGTCAGAGATGAAAGGTAGTAATTCATATACTCATAATTCTGTTCAACCGGAATGAACAGCTGCTCACGCAGCATGTTATCCTCCGCTGTGTATGTATAAATGACAACTCCGGTCTCTCCTTCATGATCACCGCTGTTCATATAACCGTATACAATAAAGGTAACTCTGCCCTCATCCGTAACGCTGCAGACCTTGATGTCATGGCTGTTATTGATCGACCGTTCATCAATTCCGCTTCCGCTGCGGAAGCTGAACGCCCGGCATACCGTACCATGATCAGCGTCATCCAGAAGCCACAGCTCTCCGTTTGTCACAAACGCGACATACTGATCATTATCACTCGCAACATACTCCAGAGACGTACTGCGAACGCCGAGGTTAATACCGCTTTCCGTATACACCGGAAGAGAAGGATCAAAAATCTGTTCCACATCTCTCTCGAAATCCACCATGGCCATTACGCCCTGATTGTTATGAAGACGATAATAATCCTTAACGTGATAATACTCGGTCTGATCCTTCTTGTTTACGGATGTGATCACATAGTCCATCACGATACTGGCAGTCTCATCATTCAGTTCTTTGATCTGCGGAACGGCTCCCATATAAAGCTCAGGATCCAGATTTCCCCATGTGACCATGTCGATGTTTGATTCTATATTTACATCGTTGAAATTCGTACTGCTGTTATTTGTCTCGTTAGTCTCAATGCTTCCTGCGATCGTCTCCTGCTGATCCTTATCCAGACAGTTGGTATAAAAAGCGCCCGCATAATTCAGATAATCCGTCAGATTCGTTCCCGTCTGCTGAATCACCCGTGTATAGTAATAATAAGTCTGCGAATCCGAATCTTTTTTTGCCGAAGCTTCTTCTGAATCGTCATTTTCATCCGATCCTTCTTCACCGGTCTTTTGACCCGCGTCAGAGCCCTTTGTTTTCATGATGAATTTCAGACTGTACTCCTGATCCATAAGTATGGGCGTCGTAATCGTAAAGCTGGAAGAGAGCATTCCCGACTCATCCTCCTGCAAATTGCTTACGGTACCGTTCTCCACAAAAGAGCCGTCCATCACAGACGTCAATTCATAGCTTAATGTATCGATTTCCCTGCCGCACGGGTTTACCTGCACTGTCAGCATCCTGTCAGAAAGAAGAAGCGTCAGACTCTCCCTCTCCGTTGCAGTCGTCGTCTCGGTTTTATATCCGAACATTCTATTGATCGACGCTCCGTTATAGTTCATATACATGATTGGTATGGAAGGTGCGGAAAAATCCGTAATATCCGTAGATTCACGCTCCTTATATCTGTTTGCAATAAAAAAAATGCCGGCGGCAATGATCACGGCAATAATTATAAATCTTAAAACTCTATTTCGTATATATTTCATCCCCGATGCTCCCCTTATCAAATCGAGAACCAATACTGCCCCTAACTAATAGTTTATTGTAATAGCTTAAATGAAAACAAGCAATATCCTTTCGAAAAAAAGTTTTTTCCTTTTCCGGGATAACGCTTTCGTGCTCGAACTTATTCTCCGGCGAACCGGACTTTGCGCGCCGCTTAAGAAGCGGGGGTCTTCTTACATTGGGATAAAACCGAAAGACACCGCCGTTCCCGGCGGTGTCTTTCAGTCTGTGTATTCGCAGTGAGACAAGCTAGTCATAGCTTGCCGCTTAAGAAGCAGGAGGCTTCTCACACTGAGATCAATCGATCATATATGCTGCAACTTCAGGGGCATCAATATTAGATGCATCCACCCAGATATAGCCGGTATCGATCCGCTGATCGATCTTTTCGCCTGCCGCAGCATGCAGTGCCGATGTGATTGCCACATAACCCATAGTATATGGATTCTGACACAAAGCCCCGTACTGCTTTCCCTCTTCGATCGCTTTTTTCTCTGCCGCATTGCAGTCAATGCTGATCAGACGGATATCCCCCCCGTTTTTTTTCTCAGCCAAAAAATCTTTAATGTCATCTGAAAACTCAATATTCACGGAGAATATGCCTTTGACATCTTCATTATCGGTTATCGCGTCATCAAGCATCTTCTTCAGAGTTTCTTCCTCGTCTTCGGGCGCCACTTCCACCACTTTTATACCGGGGCTTAGTTCTTTCATTTTGTCTGTGAATCCTCTGATTCTCTCTGAAGCTGTTTCCGAAAGAGTAAGATGAGATGCGACGATGACTTCTCCCGTATCGTCCAGACCCTCGCACATCTTTTCCGCGGCTTCTCCGCCCATGCTGTAATTATCCGTTGCGCACACTCCTGTCACCATATCGCTGTCCACGCCGGAATCAAGAATAATGACCGGAATGGCGTTGTCCGCGGCAGTCTCCAGCTGCGCGGTGCAGGAATTCATATCGATCGCAGCCAGACAAAGAGCTGCCGGATTCTCCTGAAGTATCGTATCAATAGTATTGATCTGGTCGTCCAGATTCGTAGAATCGTCCGCGCCCGCAAAGACCATTGATATTTTATCCTTTCCCTTATATCCCAGCTTCTCGTTCAGCTCATCGACAGCACGCCGGGCCCCTTTTTCTACCTCCTGATAGAAAATATTATTCTGTTTTTTCACGATAACCGCGACAACAGCGCCTTTTTCAGCTTTGATCCCGTCTACTGCGGTATAATCAAATTTCAGTTCCTGGCCATCCGGCAAAATTATTTCTTTCTTTATCTCCTCCTGCGCTGCGGAAGATGAGCTTACCGCAGAAGAAGATGATACCGTACTGTTTGCCGCTTCCGTTTGTTCGGAAACCGCCTCGGTCCCTGCCGCCGGCGCCGAAGATGAAGCTGCAGACTGCGCAGCCCCGGCGTTTGCCTGGCCGCAGCCTGACTGGCCCAGGATCAGAAACGCCATCATTGCTGCCAGTATTTTTTTGGACTGCATGATTCTCTCCTTTGTTTTTTCTGTAAGCAGTGTGTCACATCTAACTGCTATTATATTCACGTTATTGAAATAATCCAGTAAAATTTAAATAAACTTTTCCCCTCGGTATTATTTCAAAATGCATTCTTTTTTTCGAAGCGGGGTGAATAAACGATATTTCCCGTGCACAAAGTGCCGGAAAATCCTGTTCCGCATTTCTGTCTCTCTCTGCTGCAAAACCTTTAAATTCTCTGCCGGCCCCTGCAGGAAAACCTTTAGATTCTCTGCTGATCCCTGCAGCAGCACCTTTGTATTCTCTGCCGCCTTCCGAAACAGCACCTGCTCCGTACTTTCTGTCGTTCACAAGAGGCATGCCTGCCGCTGCCATCTGAACTCTTATCTGATGATGTCTTCCTGTTTGAAGCCGTATCCTGATCAGCGAATTCCCCTGATCATCCGTTCCCAGCAGTCTGTAATTCAGAAGCGCTTTCTTTGCGCCCGCCTCATCTTTTCCGGCGATCCTGGATCGGTTTCCTGTTTTTTCTTTCACCAGATAATCCAGCAGTTCTCCTTCTTTTTCAGAAACCTCCGACGCGGTTGCCGCCACGTAGACTTTTTCTATCTCATTTTTTCTCATCTGCTCTGACAATGCTGCCGCAGACCTTTTGTTTTTTGCAAAAAGGACTATTCCCTCCACTACCTGATCAATACGATTGACAGCAGAAAGATAAACATTTCCCGACCCCTGTCTGGCGTATAATCGGTTTTTCAGACACCTCTCCAGAGTCAGCACATCGATCCTCCGGCTTTCCACCGGCATTCCCGCAGGCTTGTAGGTGATCAGAATGTCCCTGTCTTCATAAATAATATCCTTTTCATCCCAACGCATGGCTTTTCCTTCCCGAGATCGGATGGGGAAGATCAGACTTCCCTTTCTGCGCTGTACATACAATGAAAGACTCTGCCTCTCAAAATGACATTTTATATACATCGCTTCGCCGGCGATTGTAACTTATATGTAACATTTTTGTCAACCCATATTCATAGAAACGTCCCAAATCCGCTCGTTTTCA
>DFHP01000095.1:0-12900 GCA_002371335.1 Eubacterium sp. UBA3720 | reverse complement strand
TTTGACACTTTAATCCTATGACACAAAAATACGACAGCCGCTTCATCAGTTTTGTTAACTTCTGTTAACTCTTTTCTGACAAAACGGCTGCCTAATGAACTTCTTTATTCAATTTTTTCTTTCCTCTCTTTCAATAAGGAGAGATTCTACGGGTTCCATTCCTGCATCGTATTCATTGTACTTTTCCGGATCGTTATCCTTTTTAAGATGTCAATCTTTTCTGAGATACTTATCTTTGATATTTATCTTTGATATTTATCTTTGATGTTTATCTTAATTTAGGATATTGTCCTTTCTGTACTTTATGATTACTTAGAAAGTTCATATGTTTGTTTTTGATATGTCAAACTCAAAAATCATATTTCACGGGATATGTTTTAAAGTATTTTCAGATATTTGTTTCTCGTGCTGCAGATGAGTTTCATTTACGGTGATCCGGTTTTCACGTTCAAGAGGATCTTTATTTCAGAAATATAAATTTCTGTTTGGGATGTTCTTTCCATGTAACTTAAGATCTTTTTAGTAATTGAATCTAATTGACATTAAATCCAACTATTAAATTATTTCCGCTCCTGTTCTCGTTTTCTGAAGCATTTCGAAATTCATATAAGAAAATCCATTTCCGTTATCTATACGTACATGATCTATTCTATCAGCTGCCGAATCGAAATCCGGTGTTTTGATTTTTCCCGATCATCGTATAAATAATGCAGGGAAAAGTTTTTCATATCTGTGGTACTGATCAATATGAATTGCCAGCTCATATTACCTTTCATTTCATGGTCCCACTACTCTGAGTCAGGAGACCGATTCCTTTTTTCTCACTTATAAAAGGTCTTTCTTGCGGGAACTGCTGTGCAATACCACTTTCATATTGATATTAAACAACTGGTGGTAAAACCTTTGGTATATACCTCCGTCCCACGATCTGTTTGATTTTCTTTCTCAAACAGATGCGAGTTGTTTTATTTGGTCATATATTAGCACAGCCCCTTCAATTTGTCAATCTATTTTTATTTTTTTCTTTTATTTTTAGTTTTTTTATTTGTTTTTCATCCCATATGCTGTTTTAACCATCCAATCCTTCTTTTTTTCCGTCAACTCAAGTCCCGATTTTCTATTTCAGATTCGGGTGTCAAAACTACGAGTACGGGAAATTGTGTGAAAGAGGGACTTTTTACACTTTAATCTTATTTCATTATTTCCGATCACTTCACATGGATTTTTTCTTTCTCCTCATGTATAATATGATGCCGGGATCCCAACGTCATACAACGGACATATCTGTAAGCATCTGCGTCCTGTCCCGGACTCCGCCCGAAAATGAGCAGGCAGTGCTTTCAATGATTTATTCAGGAGGAAAAAATATGTTTCGGATTTGGGGAAAAATAATAAAAGATAATCACCTGCTTCGCGATATGACCGTAGAGGATGATTCTGACGATACCAGAACACATAAAATCTTTCATGCGCTGGACACTATTTGCTACGAATTCGACCTTTCCCGCCCGATCTGGCTGGAACGTAATATTAAAGAATTCAAACGCAGCGGTAAAACACAGTTCCGTCAGGATAATTTTATAGAACAGCTGGACTTTGATTTTCTGGAATTGCACATCATAGAAGAATAACAAAGCCCGCGAGCGGACTTTGTTATTCTTCTTTCTTCTGATATTTAACTGCTTAACGAAAACTTCCCACATACCATTTCTGAACAGTCTGATCATGAAATTCCATGTGGTTGGGAAATTCTGTAACGATTCACACAAATTTCTCTTCCTTAGTTTCGCAATTACCCGCTTAAGCTTTACAAACTGCGGAGCATTCCGTGTACCAGATTGATACTGTGTTTGATAGCCATTTGTTCAAAGGCCGGATAATCCATATGCGCGCTGCCATCAGCCTTGTCGGAGATCGCGCGAAGCACCACATACGGGATGCCGTTTAAAACAGCCGCCTGTGCGATCGAAGCGCCCTCCATTTCCGCGCAGGACGCGTCAAAGGTTCCGATGATCCTGTCCTTTGTTTCCTTGTCTGAAATAAACTGATCACCGCTGGCTACCCTTCCCTTGAACACCTGAATATCCGGGTTTTCCTTTCTGCATATTTCACATGCCAGTTCGACCAGTTTTTCATCAGCCTTGAACGCCAGTGACGGCAGTCCGGGTATCTGTCCCGGCTTATATCCCAGAGGAACAACATCCATATCATGCTGCACCGCATCCGTGGATACTACTATATCGCCTATATTGATCTCATTCCGAAGGCTTCCCGCCACGCCTGTATTTATTACACAGTCCACTTCAAACACATCTGCCAGGATCTGTGTGCATATTCCGGCGTTGACTTTGCCGATACCGGATACTACGACAACGACCTGCTTGCCGCAAAGTTCGCCTTCAATAAACTCCATTCCTGCTTTTTTTAAAATTGTCTTTCCGACGATCTCATCCGCCAGCTGACGCACCTCCTGGTCCATCGCTCCAATGATTCCTATTAATTCCATTTTTTGATTTTCCTTCCTTTCCTGTAAGGCTCCGTCTGCAGATCCCGGGAACTTCCGTTTATTTTGTGGTTTGCTTCTCAAAAAAGCTCTTCGCCGGTCCCTGTACAGTTTCTTCACAAGTCCCCTCAGCGGTTCCATTTATCACTCAAAGCATCTATCTGGGAAGCAAATTTCGCCAGATCCTTATTCGGACTTCCTTCATTTTTATAAATAACATCCATAAGCCTCTGTCCGGACGCAACGAGTCTGGCAAATATGCTGGTCGCCTTCCGTGCCGCCGCTTTTTTCTTTTTCACCGGAACAGGCATTGCTTCTTCTGCTGCTTCACCGGTCATCAGATCATAGACCGTACCACTGTAGGGAGCCACAGCTTCATATCCCAGCTCTTTTTTCAGGCGTTCCGCAAAAATCTCCGTCACCAGATCCTCGCCATGACAGACGAACACCTTTTTTGGCTTGCGTGTAAAAGCAGACGCCCATTTCATCAGTCCCGTATTATCAGCGTGACCGCTTATGCCCGGCAGTACCATAATGTTTGCGTTTACGATCACATCCTCGCCAAATAATCTGACTTTTTCGGCTCCTTCCACCAGCGCCCGTCCCGTGGTTCCGACCGCCTGATATCCAACGAAAAGAACTGTACAGTTTTTGCGCCAGAGATTATCCTTCAGATGATGCCTGATACGTCCGGCCTCGCACATGCCGCTGGCAGAAATGATCACCTTTGGTCTTTCATCATATTCGATATTCTTCGAATCTTCAACGGTGATGGCCGTCCTGAGACCATAGAAACGTATAGGGTTGACGCCTTTGCTGACCAGCTCTTTTGCCTCCTCATCATAACAATCCTCATAGTGTTCGTCAAAAATAGAGGTGGCCTCGATTGCCAGCGGACTGTCCAGATATACCACAAAATCATGTCCGCTGATCAGCTTCATCTCCTTTATCTGCCGGATAAAATACAGGATTTCCTGTGTTCTTCCAACCGCAAACGACGGGATGAGCAGGTCTCCCCCTCTGTCAAAGGTCTGCTGCATGACAGCGGCAAGCGAATTCACATAATCCGGCACCTCGCCATGGCTTCTGTCTCCATATGTAGACTCCATTACTACATAATCAGCCTCATCGATATATGTAGGATCGTTTATCAGCGGCTGATTGACGTTGCCGATATCTCCGGAGAACACTATTTTTCTGGTTTCACCTTCTTCAGTTATCCATATCTCAATACTCGCGGAACCCAGAAGATGTCCGGCGTCTACGAACCGGACATGTATGCCCGGTCTTAGTTCTATCATGCTGCCGTACGGACATTTCCGGAGCTGCCCGATCGCTCCCATGGCATCTTCCATCGTATATACGGGCTTATATATTTCGCCTCCTGAGCGCTTCGCCCTTTTGTTTCTCCATTCCGCCTCATATACCTGAATATGCGCGCTGTCACGAAGCATAATGCTGCACAGATCGGCAGTCGCCGCTGTGGCAAAAATCTCTCCCCGGAATCCGTCCGCGTACAATGCCGGAAGATTGCCTGAATGATCGATATGAGCATGAGTCAGAAGAACAAAATCGATCTGTTCACCTTTCACCGGCAGCGGCTGATTTTCATAAGTATCCGGGCCCTGTTCCATTCCAAAGTCTACCAGGAATCTGCTGCCTGCCGCTTCCAGGTAATAGCAGCTGCCAGTAACTTCATGTGCTGCGCCAATAAACATCAGTTTCATACCAACACCCCTTTCTCCGGGAATCGATCTCGCTCCGCATTCTGTATGACCCGACACTTCCCGCGGAAGAAGCCGATCCTCTCTTAAATATATATTATATGACTAACTTTCTTTACAAACAAGAACCATGTCTTCCCGGGGATTGCTTGACTTTTGAATTTTAAAAGATAATAATTATCGGGAGAGATCAGCAAATAAGAAAGGATCATATATTCATGAAGCATATTGTGTTGACCGGCGGCGGTACAGCCGGACATGTAACTCCTAACATAGCTCTTATACCGGGACTGCAGGAGCGCGGCTACCGCGTTTCATACATCGGCTCCCATAACGGTATGGAGCGAAAGATGATTGAAGAGCTGGGCATTCCATATTACGGAATATCCTCCGGAAAACTTCGCCGCTATCTGGATCTGAAGAACTTTTCCGATCCGTTCAGAGTAGCAAAGGGTATATTTGACGCTCACAGCATACTGAAGAAACTGAATCCGGACATTGTTTTCTCCAAGGGCGGCTTCGTTACTGTTCCTGTTGTATGGGCTGCAAAGCAAAGAAAGATCCCGGTCATCATACATGAATCCGACATGACTCCGGGACTGGCCAACCGTCTTTGTATTTCTTCCGCTTCGAAGATCTGCTGTAATTTTCCGGAGACCTTAAACAATCTCCCCCGCGGAAAAGCGGTTCTTACAGGTTCGCCCATCCGCAGAGAACTGTCCTCCGGAGACCCGGAAAAAGCAAAAGCCTTCTGCGGCTTCACAGACGACAAACCCGTAATTCTGATCATTGGCGGAAGCCTGGGATCAGTCATCATAAACGATACCGTGCGGGAGATTCTGCCGAAACTTCTAAAAGATTTTAATGTGATACATCTCTGCGGAAAGGGAAACCTTGACAGCGGCCTGAAAGACACCGTGGGATATGCTCAGTATGAATTTATCAGAGATGAACTGCCTGACCTGTTTGCTCTTGCCGATCTGATGATCTCACGAGCCGGCGCAAACGCGATCTGCGAGATCGCTTCCCTTGCAAAACCGAATCTTCTGATACCGCTCGCAGCCGACGCGAGCCGCGGCGATCAGATCCTGAACGCTCAGTCTTTTGAAAAACAAGGCTACAGCATGGTACTTCCTCAGGAAGAGCTGACAAAAGCAAGCCTGACTGACGCCGTATATAAACTGTATTCCTCAAGGGACAAATATATTGCCGCGATGAAAGCCGGAGGCCATCTTGATTCCGTCAGCGTAATCCTCGATCTCATCGACGCCACACGAAAGTAATATACTGAAGCCTCCCGCTTCGGCACGCAAGCTTTGCCGCCTTCCTCTGTGCGGCGTATGCATCCCCCGAAGGGTTTGTTTCATGGGAAATTGATAAAATTTACTGCAAATTCAGGAACGCCTCCGGCGTTCCTGCCGCGCCGCGCTCGGGGCAAAGCCCCTTCCACTGAGCGCGGCTGCGATCCGCCGAAGGCTTGAACTCAGTCGGGGATCGTCACCCGCCACTGAGTTAAATATGTTTTAACCCACCGTCTACAAAGGCGGGGGACTCCCCCGCTGAGACGAAGAAGTATCATTTTCCATTCAGACAGGTCTTATCTGATCTTTCCTCTTACCTTTTCGAGGATCTCATCCCTTTTCTCATCGGTAAGTTTTCCCGGTTTCCAGAGGATGCCCGCATGATCATTCTTATAGCGGGGTATCAGATGCACATGATAATGGAATACTGTCTGTCCTGCGGCTTCACCATTATTCTGCACAACGTTATAACCGTCACAGGGAAGCAGTCCTGTCATGGCCGTGACTACTTTTTTTGCCAGGATCATTGATTTTCCGGCAAGCTCATCACTTACTTCCATAAGATTTGCATAATGCTGTTTCGGCAGGATCAGCGCATGACCATAGGTCGCAGGGCCAAGATCCAGGATCACTCTGAAATTCTCGTCTTCGTACAGCGTTGCGGAAGGAATCTCTCCCGCTGCAATTTTACAAAAAATACAATCGCTCATTTTTTTATTTCCTTTCATTCTTTTTTATATCCAGATAATTTTTTTACAGTATCCGGAAGCATCAGCAGCAAAGCGATCAAAAAACCGCCGACTGCGCCGCCGAAGTGTGCATATCCGTCTACGCCTCCGTTCTGAAAACCTACGATCAGCATAAGCACGATCAGAAGCAGCAGTTTTCTCATAGTCAGGCCTTCCGGCTTTCCTTTTTTCAGGACAGTCATCGCCAGAAGTCCTCCCAGCACCGCATAGACTGCTCCCGATGCGCCTGCTCCTACATACACCTCGCCGCTCATCGTCTCATGAAGCCCGGAGATAATATTTCCGGCTATGCCGCCTCCCAGATAGATCAGCATATATCTCACATGACCTACATAACGTTCCAGATAATCTCCGATGAAAAACAGGAGAAACATATTGCTGAGGAGGTGACGTGCTCCGAAATGCAGAAACATCGCCGTGAATAACCGCCAGTATTCGCCATTTCTGATAAGCGGAATGTAGGATGCGCCCAGTTCCAGCATATGCTCCACGTATACGCCTCCGGTCAGTTCCGTATATATGTAGACCGCCGTACAGATCAGGATCATTGCATAGTTCACATAGCATTTCCACCCCAGCCGGCGCATCCTGTCGATCACATCTTCATTTTTATTGTATTGTTCAGACATATATCCGCCCTTTACATCGTAAACTGAATTATACAAAACGCCGCATAGATAAGCAGCATGATAATACCCTGTGAACGATACTGTCTTCCATTCTTAAGCGCAGGCACTGTAAGAATAAGCATAATAATGATCATCAGCGGGATCTCCAGCACCAGGCTTGAGTTCATCCCCATGATCGTTGAACTCTGCGGCACTGTAAACGGCGCCAGCGTGACAGACATTCCGCTTACCAGTACCAGATTAAAGATATTCGCTCCTATGATATTTCCCAGTGAAAGATCTCCATGTCCTTTGATCAGCGAAGTGATCGCTGTGACCAGTTCAGGGAGTGACGTTCCCAGTGCCACGAAAGTAAGTGCGATCACCGATTCAGGTACTCCCAGTTCCTGTGCGATCAGTGTGCCGTTATCCACCAAAAGATCAGCGCCGACTGCGATCAGCGCCGCTCCGACCACCAGAAGGAGCAATGTTTTTCCAATGCCCATCTCCTCTTCTTCCGCAGTATCTGTTTTTTCCGGCTTTTCCGGAACAGGCAGAGGATTTTTTGTCATCTGACGCACATTCATGACCATGTAGATCACAAAAACGACAAGCATGACGATTCCGACAGGCCTTGTGAATTCACTGAGCCCATATGCGGCTACACAGTATATACCCGCCGCAATAAAGAAAAAAACAACCGGCGTTCTCAGGGTCTTCGGGTCCACCTGACCCGGCCTTACTGCAATCGTGATCGCCGCGATCAAAGCCGCGTTGCAGATAACTGAACCTATAGCGTTTCCATAGGCGATCTCTCCGTGACCCGAGAGCGCCGACATCGTCGATACCATGACCTCCGGCAAAGTCGTGCCGATCGATACGACAGTTGCGCCGATCAGAAGTTCAGGAAGATGAAATCTTCGTGCCAGTGCTGTCGCGCCATCCACAAACCAATCGCCACCCTTGATCAGGCACAAAAGCCCAATAATAAACAACAGTATCGAAACAATCATTTTCTGTCTCCTTCTTCTTTTTATTTTATTTCATTATATCCAAATCTTCCACATCTTCAATTCTTCTATATAAAAATTCTATTATCTCAGCATCTGGATCCGTCAACGCCGTATGTAATATGATCATTTTTTATTACTCCCGACGTGTTTCTGTCTCATCATCAGAAGGAGATCCTCCGCAGACGGATCGTTTCCGGACATCAGGTGCCTGAAGCCGTCTCTCTCGCCTTATCTCTGCGAGCCTCGAGGTATTCCTTCAGTTCACGATATATCTTGTCTTCGTCAGGAGGACAGCCCATAATACAAAAATCGAATCCGGAAGTACACTTTCCTATTCCTGCCATACCTCGTTTCCCCTGATGTCCCTGTCCTATTGCAATTTTTTCTGTAAGATAGTCCAGAAGCCCTTCTTCCTTCAAACGGTAAAGAGCCGGCACAAGGCTTCCGTAGCATGCGCTGCAGGAATCGACTTCATCCACCGCATAGGACACCTGCAGTATGCGGCGCTCTCTGGGCAGTGCCTCATCCGGTACATCTGCCGCAGATCTCTGCCGGATAGCAGTATCCGTATCTTTTACATCGTCCGAGCCACAATATGGAGATGTTCCCTCACAGCTTATTGAAGCACTGCGGCTCCCGTTTTTATCCAGAAGGATGATCTCGGCCTTCTGCAGATCGGCACATCCGCTGCCCAGCTTTTCCGCCATCCGTATATACGGAACCTCGTCCACGTCATACTGAAGAAGCCGGCAAACATAGCTGTCCACAAGGACAGGATCCATAGCCGCCATAATGCAGTTTCTGGTCACCGGATTGCCTCCCTCTTCAAAATCCAGATCGCCGCAGATATGATCGACCACAATGAAATCCTGCCGGATTCCTTTCGAAAGATGCGCGATCGGCCGGTGAAGCCCCATTTTGTGAAAACGTCTTTTCTCCGTATTCGGTATAAGACCTTTCATGTTTTTCAGTGCGCAGGTGATCTTTGTCTGACAATGCCCCTTCAGCACCGGAACATTTATCATAAAATCGATCCGGCCGGCGACGTCGCAGATATTAAGCTTTACGCCTGCGCAATCCACACTGTGATACCTGTCCTTCTGGGTATCTTCAAACGGTACGTCATACCGCTCGCAAAGTTCTCTGTATCCGCAATACTCAAAAGCCTCCGCGGTCTTGTCGCCCACCCATGAACCCTCGGCTATCAGAATATTCCCGAAACCGTTGGCATGGAGATATTCAATGATACCCTCCACGATCTCAGGATGCGTTGTTGCACCGAAATCCGCCGGCGACGGAACCACCAGATTCGGCTTGATCCCGATGCAGGCTTCTCTGCCGGGAATCTGCGCCGCCAAATCCGCCTCCTCCAGAAGCCGGACCGTCATTTCCAAATAATCTGTCCCATATATTTTCAATATCTGATTTGCGTTCATTAAACATACCTCATTAAAATAAAGTCCGTTAGCGGACATTGCGCGCCTTGTGGAACCGGGGACGGAGATTCGTTCCGCTTTAAAAGCGGAACGAATCTCCGTCCCCGGTTCCACATCCGTTTATCTGAAGCTTTTCACCCAGTTCATAAGCGAATCCCTGTGCGTATTCTCTTCAACGCTTCTGCGCATCTGGCCGTTCAGCGGTCCGTTCTTTGCCATTTTTGATAAAATTGTCAGCTGCAGCTCCTTAACAGACATCTGCCCGTAATCGCTCCGGTTTCCCATCAGGGCGATCAGCTCATCCCCGGGGATCGTCATCAGGTCGAGCGTCTCCAGAAGTTCTGCCATATTTAACTCTCCCGCTCCATCCGAAGCATGATGATCTGCTGCGTCTGTAAATTCTCCGTTTTTTTCATCCGGGTTTCTCTGCGCCGCTCCGGCCGCTGCTTCCGCGGCGCGCCGCATCGCTTCTCTGCCGGCTTTCTCCGCCGCTTCACGTGCCGCCTTATCTGCGGCTTCCTTTGCAGCTCTTTCCTCCTTCGCCTTCTTTTCCATCCCGGCAAGGTCAAAAGCAGCTTCCTCTTTGTTATACTCTGCCGGGATCCAGATTTCGCCGGAATTGCCTTTCAGCTGAACATTCAGTTCTCCTCCGGATACTGTGATCCTCTCCCCGAACAGCGCGCCGGCGTATTCTCCGTCAGGCAGGTTCCACGCCTTCACCCAGGCATCCTCTTCCTGATTACTAACCGTCACGATGATCGTCGTATCATTCAGTCTCCTGCTGTATACATACTGCGTTGTGGTCAGTGCCTCTTCTTTATAATCCCCATAGGAGAGTGCCGGATACTCCCTGCGGATCCTGCCAAGAGCCGCAATGAGTCTGGTCCGCGGATTCTCCTTCACCGCATCCGCGAAATCCTCCAGATGCAGGCAGGGACGGATCTCGTCATCGCTGCCTCCTCTGAACTTTCGTCCCTCGATGCCGAACTCCGATCCGTAGTAGATCGACGGGATTCCCGGCAGCGTATAGAGCATTATGTGTACCGGAAAGAAATTGTCCTTATTCGCAAGCTTCGAATAGATCCTCTCCACATCATGATTATCGACAAAATTATAGAGTTTCAGACCGTCCGGTGAATTGCCGCCCATTCCGTACAGCCGTTTTACCGTATGAGCGATCTCAAAAAAGTTTTTATCATTGCAGCCTGAATAAAGAGCTTTATGCAAGTGATAATTTGTCACGGAATGCAGCGTTCCCTCATTTGCCCAGCGGGAATACTCGCCATGAATGACCTCGCCCATAAGCCAGAACTCCGGCTTCACTTCATTAGCCACATTTCGCAGCATATGCATAAAATCAAAATCCAGCACATCAGCCGCGTCCAGACGGATTCCGTCCACATCAAATTCCTTCACCCAGAACCGGATCACATCGCTGATATACGCCTTCACCTCGGGATTCCTTTGATTCAGTTTTACAAGCAGGTCATATCCGCCCCAGTTATCGTAGGAAAAACCATCATTATAAGAATTGTTTCCCCAGAAATTCACATTGCAGTACCAGTCTCTGTAACGGGAATTCTCTCTGTTTTCTCTGATGTCTTTAAAGGCAAAAAAATCCCTGCCCGTATGATTAAACACGCCGTCAAATATTACGTGCATGCCCTGTTTATGACACTCTGCAACAAACTCCTTCAGATCCTGATTGTCTCCGAGGCGGCTGTCCAGCTTCCTGTAATCAGTCGTCTCATACCCATGTCCCACCGACTCAAAAAGAGGACCTATATAGATAGCATTGCAGCCTATCTCCTTAATATGTCCTATCCATGGAAACAGTCCGCGAAGCCTGTGCTCCACCGGACCGTAGCTGTTCTCCTTCGGAGCCCCAAGCATGCCAAGCGGATAAATATGATAAAAAACAGCGGAATCGTACCAAGCCATAAAAAATACCTCATTTCAAAAAATGTAATGTCCATTATTCAAGAACGCATCCGGCGTTCTTTTCGCCTGCAGAGGCGGGAGACTCTCCGACTGAGTTGAAGTCGTAAAGCCCGAATGCACCTGCAAAGAGAATTTAAGCATAAAAAGATAATCTGCAGGCAAACCGGGCAAATCTCAATGAGTATATCATGAAACGGCTTTTTGGGAAAGGGGGTGGCAGGATAGCAGCCTGCCTTAGCGTATGTATCTCCCAAAGTAATTCAAGAACGCTTCTGGCGTTCTTGCCGCCTACAGCGACGGGGGGACTGACTGCGTTTAAAAAACTTCCCGCATGTCATTTCTGAACAGTTTAATCAAGCAAAATACATCGTCAGGACGCTGACTCTTCATCATGGAACGGGAAGTTTTAGTAATATATATGCACTTGTCATGATTTTCTGTGAAACAATAAAGACAGACCCTGATACGGGCCTGTCTTATATTCACAACGCAATTTATCGGGAAAAGTTCAGGAAAATATCATTCTGAACTCTGCTGCATTATTTGTTTTCATTTCTTGCCTGAAGGGCCATCTTTGCCTGCATCTGTCTCTGGAACTGATCGATCACTACCGCAACTACGATCACGAGTCCTTTGATGACCATCTGCCAGAACTCAGACACGCCGCACATTACCATTCCATCATTAATCACGCCGATAACAAACGCACCTACGATCGTTCCCCCGATCGTTCCTACGCCGCCTGCCATTGAAGTTCCGCCAAGTACCGCTGCCGCGATCGCGTTCATCTCCCAGGATTCACCCGTTGCCGGATGAGATGCGGCCAGCTGAGAAGACGCAATGATGCCTACGATCGCAGAGCACACGCCGGAGATCAGATATACCATGATCTTAACTCTGTCTACCTTTACGCCTGAAAGCTTTGCTGCTTTCTCATTGCCGCCGATGGCAAATACATGCCATCCAAACGATGTTTTTGTCAGCAGTATCGCAAAAATGACCGCCATTATGACAAGGATCAGAAGACCAACCGGAATCCCCAGTACACGTGAACCGAAAAATCCCCAGCCTCGATTGCCCAGTCCTTCATAGCCTTTCAGCTCAGAGAATGTCGCACCCTTCGAAATAAGATTTGCAAGGCCACGAGCCACATACATCATACCAAGCGTTGCGATAAACGCCGCAACTTTAAACTTCGTGATCACTAGGCCGTTAATAACTCCGATCACCGCACCCATCAGCACAGTAATAAGTACGACTAGAGGAATACTGAAATAAAGTGTCTTGTTTCCGATAGTGATACCATTCTGGATCATATAGCCGGCGACCATTCCCGCTATACCTACGATCGCTCCAACGGAAAGATCAATACCGCCGGTAATGATAACGTATGTCATACCAATAGCCAGAATTCCGTAAAGCGCAACGTGCTTACCTACAAGTAACGCTGTGTTCAGACTCATGAAATTCGGCGAAGCTATGCTGAAAAAGATCAGCAGAATTATTAAAACAATGAAGGTACGGCCTTTCAGCAACGTCATCATAAGAGAATTATTATTCGCTTTATTCATCTATTTTCTCCTTTTATGTTTATAAGGTACATAGGTAATTGCGAAACTCAGCAG
>DFHP01000187.1 GCA_002371335.1 Eubacterium sp. UBA3720 | reverse complement strand
GATCGCCATATTTTTCATATGTGTCGTTACCATACGTAAAGCTAGCAGGGAACCCCGTCCCGTCTGCTCCCGCGCCCACCGTCTCGGTAGCCGCAAACTCCTCGGACTCCTCAACAACGTCAGCTTCTGCCGGATCAGCCGCATCGACCGTTTCGATTTCTTCTGAAGAATCCTCTACTATCTCGGCGTCTTCCACCAAGAGTTCATCTTCTGTCTCGGCATTTCCCACCAAGACGTCCTCTACAGTTGACTCGATCTCCCGCTCCTCACCAGGAACACTGACTGCTTCCACAGCAGGCTCCACAAACATGTCTGTATCCAAATCGGACGCAAACACATTGAAGGGCAGCATCGAGACCATCATGATGACTGTAAGAATTGTTGCCATGATTCTTTGCACGTTCTTCTTCATGTTGTTCTCCTTTCACTTTTGTAACTGCTTTGATTGGTGTTCGTCAGGTGCTCCTTGTATCTGTTTTTTCTTTCCGGCCGCATCTGCAAACTAAGCAGAAGCAGAAAAAAAAGATACTCTAATAAGTCGCTGTACAAAATGCAAACATCCAGTCATACTACTTCATTTATTATTGTTACCACATAGTGCGTTCATGGTCAAGGTTTTTTACCGCACATAAGCCAACTTTCGAAACAGATTCCCCAGCGCTCCGCCCTTACTTCGAATCTTCCTATTTGTTTTGTTTTTCCGATTTAAACATTATAATAGGTAAGAATTCGATGTATGTCATGAGCTTGCCTACTGTGCGGAAATATCTGCTGTTTACGACGTAATGACCGAATCGGCGCATCGATAGTACGAATACTTGTCATCCGAATATCGGCATGAATATAGCAGTGTCAAAATTTCATTCAGGATATTGTCGTTATCCCCGGTGCGAGTGACCACCCAAAGCGGCCGCTCCTTTATGAGATATAGCATAAACTCCTGATAGACATTCACTTTTTCTGTTGACAACCACTTCTGCAGCGTGAAGTATCGATAACAAGGGAGAACATCGGCATGATAGTAAAAATCCGACACGGTATTAAAGGCTATGACCTCGCCGCGTTCATTTTCCGGAATGGTCTCCATTCCGACATGGACCTTCCGGTACTCATCATATGCAATATCCGTCAGATATGTTTTGTAGATCGGAGCGCAGGCGCTGTAAGCAGATAAAAGGACATGACCCGCAATGATGCAGACCAGAAGGATCGACAGCGCGTTTTTCTCTCGATCCTGCGCATCCCGCCTGCGGCAGACAATCATACGGATAATTGCAAGCGTCCCGGATGAGGCCTTCGGGCTTTGCACCGCGACAGCGATAACAAACACCGGGATGCCGAGCATAAAATAATGCATGTAGGCATTCGTGTAGGCGAGCATGCCATAGGTAAGCACCGTTGAAAACAGAAGCGAAACAAACGCCCTGCTGCGCTCAGCCCTCCATTTTTTCCAAAACATTGCAACTGCATACAGACCTGGCACGAACAGTATCAGATAATAGAAAAAGTCTGAAGACAGAATGGGTAAATGAGTCACGTTTTTAGCATACAGCAGGTTCAACAGGAACGTACCGTACAGCATGTCATAAAGAGCGCCATGCCGGTAAAAATAGAGACACACCGGCACAGCTACGGTTGCAAGGCCAAGGATGCCGGAAAGCAGATTAGCCAGCAGGTTCATCCACTGCCTCTCATGCATAAGTACGGCAATAATACAGAGCAGCATGGCGCAGATGCTGACCGCATTGTTGAGACGCATGAACGCTATGAGACCCAAAAGCATCCCATAGAGGTACGCAATACGGGGATCATGCTTTTTCTCCTCGGACAGCAGAAATTTCAACTCGAAGAAGAGACCGGCCAGAATCAGCGGCATGCAGAATTCCTCTGTCAGATTGCCATGCTGGAACAGAAAGAAAAATGTCGAAAAGAACGCGAGCGCAGCTATTGCAAATTCCGCGCATAATAAGGAAGAAATCCGTTTGATAAAATATATATCACACAGCAGTATGATACACTCAAGGAAAAACACCCCGGTCCTTCCTCCAAAGAAATACCCGATCGCCTCCAACCAGTAAAAGGCCGGCCCTTTGTGATCAAAGAGATCGAGGTAAGGGATCCTGCCATCCAGGATCCCGCGCGCCAGCACCAGGAACGTCGACGAGTCGCGGCCGGTGTAATGGGGGTAGAGGGGGCTGGTGAAGCCGGCGCAAATCAACATTAAAAAGACACAGGTTAAGAGCCAGAATAGTTGTGGTCTGTATTTGTTTAATGCATTCATGGCTTCCTCTCTGCATGTTGCCCCAAAGCTTTATCAGTTTATTTCTACACACTATTTCATTCTGTGGAACAATACATTTGTTGTTAAGACGAGACGCGCGGTCAGGAGCATTCGCACCCAAAGGCCTTGACCTTTGTTTCTCGTTTGGTATAATTTAAAACACCTTGCCGTTTCTCCTGTAACCAACGTTTCGTTCTTAATACTTCCATCTTTGATAAGGAATAATTATATCACTATGTTAGACCTGTTCGCCAAATCTATTCTCAGGGTCGAAGAATACTTAAGTACACATCAACTTTGGTTACTTGCCATCGTTGCTGCTCTCTTTTTGATCTCTGTATTTATTGGCAGGGAGAACAATAAGAAGCTGCTTGTTTTGTACATTCTCGTGATTCTTTATCTGACTCTGTTGAACAGAAATACGGGGAAAAAACAAATCAATTTGAGACTGTTTTGGTCCTACCGGTTTTTGCTCAACAACGATTATCTGCGGCGTGAGATCCTGAACAATGTTCTCCTGTTTATTCCTCTGGGAGCAATACTGTCTCAGATACGCCCCGCATGGAGCACCGCGCTCCTCCCCGTTCTAATTTCTTTTGGGGTAGAGTTCCTGCAATTTGTCACTGCACACGGGCTGTTTGAAATAGATGATATTATCAGCAACAGTCTCGGTGGACTGATCGGGTTCGCGGCGGGTATGCTGTGGATTTTCTGCAAGCAAAAAATAGTTATCCGTTCGTGAAGCCGGCAATTGTTCTCAGCGGGACTGCCGTGCGACAGCCGATTTAACAGCACAGCTATCTCATTGGTGTTTTTTCAATTCCCTTACGGCCGCTATTTCCTGAAGTGTATTACATATATAAAAGAAACTTTCGTTATGAATCAGAATCGATCCCATTATATATACTCCAATGCCTACAGGGATCTGAAGAACAATCAGCAGGAGCGGATTGATAATAATTCTCTGCAAACTCCATACAATTAAAAACATAATAACTGATATTATTACGGAAGGCATTATATCAAGCAGCTGATCTTTGTAAGAATACCCGAGAAGTTTCCGATTCGGCCAGGAATTGATTGCCTGGTTTAACAGGCTGATAAGCACATTACTTGCAGCCATGATCAAAGGACCACGCCACATAGTAAGCAGCAAAACAGTGATACCGACCATTTTTCTGCATATTTCCAGTTTCAAATAAACACTGCTGTACCCGAGAGCTTTAATTGCATTCAAGTTGGCTGTTTGGATAGGAAGCAGTGCATAGCTGAAGCAGAAAATCATGACGTAAGGTACTGCAGGCAGCCATTTTTCTGTAAGAAGCAGCAGTACTATCTGCCTGGAACAAGCACCAATTCCCAGCATTATCGGCCACATAACAAAGGAGCTTATCTGAATAGATCTTCGCGTCATGTTGCGAACGACGCCCCTGTCACTTTGTTCTCCTGATAATACCGGAAAAAGTACACTATCAATTGCCGTGTTTACATTTCCGACAAAAACATTCGGTATCATATAGCCGCGGTTATAATAGGCGAGACTGTCCGCCGAATAAAGCTTACCTATAATCAGCTGTCGTAAATTGTTGTAAAAGGTATCAATCAACGAGGAAACTAATAGTTTCCATCCAAAAGAAAACAGGCCTCGAAAACGCTTAATGGAAAACATGCGCTTGGGTCGCCATTTAACAGTAATCCACAGTATAATCGTATCTACTGTTGTATTGAAAAGGCTTTGCATGACCAATGCCCAAACGCCGTAGCCACGGTATGCCATCCATATTCCAAGAACGGCCGCGCCGAGAGTTCCTCCGAGAGTCGCATAGAAAAATCGCTTAAACAGCAGATTTCTGGAAACATATGCCTGTTGGACGTTCTTTACGCCTGACACAATGACTGTAAGACTCATAACACGTAATACGGGTGTTAGTTCAGGCATCTTGTAAAAGGCTGCAATGCCAGGCGCAACCAGAAAGAGCAGAACGTACAGAACAAGACACATACAGATGTTAAAATAGAAAACGGTTGAAAAATCCAGATCGTCGGCATCCTTTTTTTGTATCAGGGCATTGCCAAGTCCACTGTCAACAAAAACATTAAGGATCGTGGTGAAGACCGTAACGATTGCTATCGTTCCATAGACAGAAGGATCTAGCAATCTGGCCAGGACTACCGAAACAATGAATGTTACCCCCTGAGCGCCGAAACGTTCCATGAAACGCCACAGAAGACCCGAAACAGCACGTGCCTTTGTGTTTTTTGGATTTGACTGATTATTATCCATTTATGCTTTCCTGTTATAATAGTCCGTTATTACATAGATACAAGATTGCTGCTGAAAAAAAAGACCTGCAGGCCCGGTACTGACAGGCTCTTTATTATAAAACCAACGGATATCCGCTTATGTCTTTACCTAGTGCCGTATCTGTGACAAGCTGCGCTTCCAGGCCGAAGCGTTTCTCCAGACTCATGAATTTCTCCACAGCCGTCTGATGAGCGGCGTTTCGTATTCTCTCTATTCGTTCCGGATCCTTCATAAGCGCAATAATTTTTTCCGCCGCCTGCGCGAAGTTGTCTTCCTCATATACTAGACAGTTGACATCATCCTTGATAAACTCGTCGATCGAATGATTGTCGTTAGTGACAACGACAGAACCCTCTCCCATAACTTCGTAAAAAACATTGACGCGGTTCCACTCACATGGCAGGAGCGTCGCAAAGGAATTGCACGCGTACTGCCGGCATTCCTGCTGACTTTTACCGCCCACAAAGTGAAGATAATCCAATACCCCGTACTCTTTTGCGGCAGCTACGGTGGCTTCATGCATTTTCTGACTGTCATCTGTACCGATCAGATACAGATGGAAGGGGTATCCGCGCTTATGCAGCTCGCCAAGAATGCAGGCGGCCCGATCCTGCCGCTTGACAACGGCAATTCGATTGATCATAGATAGTGCCAGCGGATCATAGCCAAATGGGTATGAGTCTTTACTTTCGTAATCCACTTTCGGACGTTCATTCGGAATATAAACGCCTGAAGTCCAGAAATAGAACCGGAACTTCTTTTTCTTAACGCCAAGAATATTATAAAGCTCATCCGCACGGCTCCCGTCATTGGTTGCAAGGACAAACGTTTTCCTGCTGAGCATGGACAGCGTAATATAGGTATAGTCTTTCAAGGCTTTCAGCCGTCGAGCAGTCACACTTTTAATCGGTTCAAGGGCATTGGCCATTTCCTGTGTACCATACTGACGGAGACCGCACGGAATTCCCATCTTAGCCGCCTCGTAAACGGCAAGATGAGCCCCTTCGCTCATTCCGTAGACAAAATCATAGTGTCGTGATCTCAGCAGTTTCCGCGAGGCTCTCCTTAACAGAAGCATATATTCTACAGAGCCCGGAAGGATGCTTTTCCAGGGATGAATCTGTATCAGGTTCCTTTTTTTAAAATGAGCGCTCTCTATGACCGTTTTCTTTTCCGTTGTATAAAGAAGAAGGTCAATTGTACAGCCGCGTTCAAGCAGCATTTTAAAAGGATAATAAAAAGCAGGGAGACCGCTGAGCTTGCTGTCATCCATGCCGTTCAAAATGGTTTCGACCGCAGGGTTATCTCCTGCAACATATAGTATTCTCATCTTCTTTCTCACCGTTTTCTATTACGCTTCGTTCTCTCCCTTGGCGCGGGATTCGGGTCAGAGTCGGCTGAAACCTTCCAAGCCGAACTCAGCTTTGTGTACGCACCACTGAGCACTCAAATTTACATATAAATAGTCAATAATTTTTCAACAACTCTCGATACGGAGTATATAGCGTAAACCTTTTCGTATACTGATGTATCCCGTCCCAGAGCTTTCAGTATTTTCTCGGCCCATATACTATCTGCAGCTTTCAGCGGCAGATAAACAGCCCTCTCGTCTATATTTGTTTCACTTGGTACAATATCCGAAGCCACACAGGCAAGTCCGCCTGTCTGCGCCTCGATCATTGCCATCCCAAAGCCTTCATATCTTGAAGGAAAAAGGAACACATCCATGGCCTGATAGAATCGCTCCACATCTTTATGGGCACCGGCGAATATGACCTGATCGGTCAGACCGAGCTGATCCGCATATTGTCTTACTTGCTGTTCCAGTTCCCCGTCGCCCACAAGCAACAGCATGGCATCCCGCCGCTGCCGGCAGACAGCCTGAAAAACAGAAAGGATTTTTCTGTGATTTTTAGCCGGGTTAAAATGCCCTACATGCCCCACAACGTATTTTCCCTGAAGCCCATATTCCTCCCGCATTTTTTTGCGCACTTCAGGATCAAAGGCAAAACGGCTGCAGTCTATCCCATCCGGAATAACGGCTGCCCGTCGATCCTTCATGATTTTGTCGCCGAAAACATAACGGCATGCTTTTTCCGAACAGCCAAGCAGGTGCGTCGCGTACATACGGATCAGCATTTGCATGCCCAGTTCATACGCCCTGCGGGGCAAAGAACGAGATTCCCCGGTATGGGCGTTATGCGCATGCGCAATGCGAACCGGTACTTTTGCCCTCTTAGCCTCCATCATCACCAGCCCGGAGTAAAAGAACAGGTGACTGTGCACAGCATGGAATGGCCCATTTTTCTGTAGAATACTTCGCAGGTTCTTTATAATGCTTTTTGATGTGTCAAAATAGAAGATCCTTCCTCCGCGTACGAGAACTTCGTCGTCAAAGAGAGCAGGCATGCCCTGCGTCATGGCAAAATCGAACTGTATTTTTTCTGTATCTAACTCACGGTACAGATTCATCACGAAATTCGAAACACCGCCTGAATCAAGAGCGGAAAATATATGCAGTATGCGAACAGGCTCGTTCATTTTAGTTTCCTCAGTGTTATTCTTTCACATCAAGAATCCTTCCAGACCTGCATGTGAGTTCATATATCAGTCCTTATTCCGGAAAATAATCAGCTTACTTGCAATATAGTTCAGAACAATTACAAGGATATTCGCTGCTGTTTTTATAAGCACATCATTGAAATGAAGTCGGTCGACAAAAATGTACATCAGCAGCCAGTCAAGCACCCCTGTTGTAAGCCTGCAGCCAAAGAACGCTGCTATTTCTTTCGAGATATTATTAATACCTCTTGCCTCGCTGTGGAAGACCCACTTCCTGTTTGTAAAATAGGCAAATAAAACAGCCAGTATCCATGCAGTAACGGTGCTTATCATCACACCCATACCAAGAACATGAGCACACAACCAGTAGACAACAATATTCACTATTGTTGTACATACACCGAAAAACAGATATGGGATCAGATCCTTATACTTTTCGTACAACCCTCTCATTTACTTCATATCCTTCTTCAGCTCTCTGAAATCTCCCAGTGCTTTCCATCCGATACCGATGATTTTCGGTATGTTAATGGAATTCACACCGCCCTGTCTCGGCTTAAATGATATCGGAATAAACCTGTATTTTTCTTTATAATAAACAAAATATGTTGTCATCATGATATTAGGCAGGTTATAGTCCGTTTTCATTTTGAACAGGTATTTTTTGACAATATCCGTTTTCATCAGCCTGAACGGGGCGTTGGCATCTGGCACCTTCACGCCGAAATATATACGGAGAAGCATACATACGACCCTCTCGACAAAAGCTCTCGCTTTCCCATCTCCTCGCTTATTCCTGTAGCCGAAAATGCCATCATATTTTTTCCGTGCTTTCCAAAACTTTTCAAATTCTGCCGGATTGGTCTGTCCATCTGAATCCGTCTGGAAAATATAATCTATGCCATTATTTATGGCATACTCGTACAGCGCAATGACCTTTGGTCCATGATACCTGTCAGTATTTTCAAGGACTTCAAGCTTTGGATATTCTTTCTGTAGACTGAGCAGGATCTCATGCGTCCTGTCATTGCTTCCGCTATCCGCAATTACGAGCCTTGACGCCTCATCTTTTCCGTCTAATATTCCATACCAATCCTTGACCGTATTCTCAATATTTGC
>DFHP01000150.1 GCA_002371335.1 Eubacterium sp. UBA3720 | reverse complement strand
TTTCAGAAGCATTTCTGGTGAAAACGATCTCCCGTGTGGTCCTGGCATTGATAAAACCACGCACCTTTTCACGAGCATCCTCATATGCCGCAGTTGCGCGCTGGCTAAGCTCATACAGCCCGCGCAGCGGATTTGCATTGTCTTCACGATAATAATTTTCAACTGCCCTAAGTACCATATCCGGTTTCTGCGTCGTGGCCGCATTATCCAGGTACGCTATCTCAGGGTGATCATATATTAGCGGAAAATCTCTGCGGATACGCAGATCTTCCGCTTTTCTTTCTTCTGCTGTCATACATTTCTCCTTTAAGAGAACCGAAATAATCTTTAACCGCCTTAAAGTTAACCGGAAAACATAAAAAGACACTTTTCTTCATCGGGCAAAAAGCCACGTTACGGAACCTTTCTCCGTCCCCGGTTCCGTTTTTACTCTTCCTGGCGGAACTCGTCTCCGTCCCCGGTTCCGTCGGTGAGGGCGAGGCGGGTCTTTTCGTCAGGGATCTTTCGGATCACGGCGTCGATTCTGGCCCTGGCCATCATTTCGTAGATCTCTTCTGTGTTCATTCCGCGGGACTGCATATAGAACATGAGTTTTTCGTCGAGACGGCCGATGGTGGCGCCATGGTTTCCGGAAACATCTTCTTCGCCGCAGAGGATAAGCGGTATCGTCTGGTTTGAAACGCCGTCGTCCATCATCAGTACGTCTTCCATCTCGGAACCGACCGAACCGGAACATCCTTCCTGAAAATCGATCGTTCCCCGGAATATTTTAAACGCCTCGTCGCGCAGGACGCCGGAAGCATTGATCTCACACTCCGTCTTTTTGCCCGTGTGATATGCGTTATAATTCATATCCAGATACCCGTCGCCTTTGACCATATAGCCAATATCCGCGTTAAAAGTACTTTTATATCCGCCAAGATCCACATTGCAGCCCTGGAAAGTGTTTTTTCCTCCAAGAACCAGATGGATCACTTCAAAACTTGCATTATCTGCGCATTTTACTCCCACATCATTCAAAAATGTGTAACCGCTGCCCGTCCTCTGGATCTGTATCAGACGGAGTTTTGCATTCTCGCCGACGGAAATTTTTGTCTGGACCGCAGCAAGACCCTTCGCGCTTTTTTCAGATGTATAATCCATAATGACCGTCAGCTCGGAATCCTTCTCCAGAATCACCCCGACAGAATTGATCTTTCCTGTAATGTCGTTGTTTTTTTCGCCCTGATCCTTCTTTACCGAAAACTCAGCAGCCTGATCTTCGTATTCAAAGGTCATCCTTACCGCGTCATCAGTGATCTTTACCCCTGCCGGAACGGCAAAAACACGCATGGGAATCCCCGCCGCCTCTATCAGCTCGTCCATATCATTTCCGCCGCCGGTCTTCACATTTTTCAGAAGCTGCTTCTCGGCAAAGCTTTCCTGGATCCCTGCCGGAACCTCAACGGCGGGAACGGCCCTGCCGCTGACGCAGACGCCCTCGAGAGAAGCCTCATTCATATGAAGCCAGTTAAATGTAGGCGCCGGCAATGCATTTATATTCAAATTCATTCCTTAACTCCTTCCCGATCAGCCTATCGAACCCTTCATTTCCAGACGGATCAGATTATTCATCTCAACGGCGTACTCCAGCGGAAGCTCTTTGGAAACATTTTCCGCAAAACCGCTGACGATCAGCGCCTTTGCCTCTTCCTCTGAAATACCTCTGCTCATCAGATAGAATACCGCGTCATCGCTGATCCTTCCGATTTTTGCCTCATGTCCGACATCCGCCTTCTGCGTGCGGATGTCCATCGCCGGTATCGTGTCCGATCTGGAAATGGAATCCAGCATCAGCGACTCGCATGAAACCGAAGATTTACTGTTCTCGGCATTTTTGCTGATCACGACAGAACTTCTGAAGGTGCTTGTACCTCCGCTTTTGGAGATGGACCGCGTATTCACATAGGAAGACGTATCCGGAGCGTTATGTACCATCTTGCATCCGGTATCGAGATCCTGTCCCGCGCCGGCAAAAGTAACTCCCGTGAATTCCGCTCTGGCGCCTTTTCCGTTCAGAACGCTCATCGGATACAGATAGGATGTGTGGGATCCAAAAGAGCCGGAGATCCACTCGACCTTTCCGCCTTCCTCCACAATGGCGCGCTTGGTGTTCAGATTGTACATGTTTTTTGACCAGTTCTCGATCGTTGAATAACGAAGTCTCGCGTTTTTCCCTACAAAAAGCTCGACGCATCCCGCATGCAGATTCGCGATGTTGTATTTCGGCGCGGAACATCCCTCGATAAAATGCAGATCCGCTCCTTCGTCCACGATGATCAGCGTGTGCTCGAACTGTCCCGCGCCCGGCGCGTTCAGCCGGAAATAGGACTGCAGCGGAATCTCAACGGAAACTCCCGGCGGCACATAGACAAAAGAACCGCCTGACCATACTGCTCCGTGAAGCGCGGCGAATTTATGATCCGTCGGCGGTACAAGATGCATGAAATGATCCCTGATCATTTCCGCGTACTCGCCATGCATTGCGCTCTCCAGGTCTGAATATATGACGCCGGAGGCTGCAACCTCTTCTTTGACATTGTGATATACCAGCTCGGAATCATATTGCGCTCCGACGCCGGCCAGTGAACTTCTCTCCGCCTGAGGAATTCCCAGACGCTCGAAAGTATCTTTGATATCCTGGGGCACCTCGTCCCAGTCAGCGTGCATTTTTGTATTAGGACGGACATAGGTGACGATGTTATCCATGTTCAGTCCGTCGATAGACGGTCCCCACTGGGGAACCTCTTTTCTGTTATATATCTCCAGCGATTTCAGGCGGAAGTCGCGCATCCACTCAGGATCGTTTTTTTCCTCGGAAAGCTTTTTTACAATATCCGGGGTCAGTCCCTCTTCGATCCTGTAAGCATCTTTTTCCTCATATCGGAAATCGTACATGGACCTGTCGATATCTTCAACGTAGGTTTTTTCTTTGCTCATCGACAAACTCCCTTCTTACTTTTCATATTTTGCAAAACCGTTCTCATTGATCTCGTCGACCAGAGATGCGCCGTCGGACTCCACGATCTTTCCGTCTATCAGGATATGTGTCGCATCGACGTGAAGCGAGGACAAAATAGCGGCGTTGTGCGTGATGATGATCAGCGCGGAATCTTTATCTTTCTGATATTCCTCAATACCTCTGGAGACCGTCCTTACGGCGTCGACATCCAGACCTGAATCTGTTTCGTCCAGGATCGCCAGCGATGGTTTCAGCATCAGGAGCTGCAGGATCTCTGCTTTTTTCTTTTCGCCGCCGGAGAAGCCCACGTTCAGATCACGGTCGGCGTAAGACTGATCCATGTGCAGCACTTTCAGGGCTTTCTTCATTTCCTTTCGGAAATCCCAGAGCCTGATCCTCTTTCCCGTTCTCTGCTCCAAAGCGTTTCTGATGAAATTCGAAAGTGAAATGCCGGGAACCTCCAAAGGATTCTGGAAGGACATGAAGATGCCCGCTTTTGCGCGCTCGTTGACCGGCAGCTCCAGAAGATCGCTGCCATCAAATTCGACCTTTCCCCCGGTGACCTCGTACTGAGGATTACCCATCAGCGCGTTGCCGAATGTGGATTTTCCCGCGCCGTTAGGTCCCATGATCACGTGTGTCTCACCTCTGTTCACCTTCAGGCTGAGTCCCCGGAGAATATCCTTTTCCTCCACCCGGACATCCAGTTTTTCTACATTTAATAACTCCTTTGCCATCACAACCTCCATAAAGTATTAAAAAAATGAGCGCTCACGGCCTCCGCGGACAAATACTGCCATCGGAAGGCGGATCGCTTTTGCTGTTTATCAACGCATCGGGATAAACCCGAGTAAATCACTCTGATTTTTAACGTTTCATCATTATATACCAGTACGGCAGGGAATGCAAGAATTCCCAGTAATTTACTTTGGTTTATTTCAGATACAATTTTTTCTTGAAAGCAGAGAGCATTGTCTATAAAATGAGGTATACATACTGATCGCTGAAACTTCCCGATCCGGGTCGTAAACTCAGTCATGATCATACTCTCTTACTGGAGGTGTTTATTACAGATGAATGAATCTTTATATATCGTTATTCCGGTTTACAATGAAGCTGAAAATATAACGCAGACCGTCGAGGAATGGTATTCCGTCGTGCGGGATCATCACGGCAACGGAATGTCCAGACTATTGATCGTAAACGACGGCAGTACGGACGAAACCGTCTCCCTTCTGGACGATCTGATGGCCGACAGACCTTTACTTCACGTACTGAACAAGGTCAACGGAGGCCACGGTTCTGCTGTTCTGGCCGGATACCGCTACGCGGTCGAGCATAATGCGGATTATGTTTTTCAGACGGATGCGGACAGACAGGTTCCCGTCAGTGAGTTTCCCGAGTTCTGGCGGCGGCGTGTCAAATATGACGCTGTCATCGGAAGCCGCCCCTGCAGGGGGGACGGCGCCTTTCGCAAATTTGCCGAGGATGTTCTTCGTATGTCGCTGATCGTAAACTTTAATGTGTCTGTTCCGGATGCAAACGCGCCTTTCCGTCTGATGAAAGCGTCCCTTCTGGAAAAATATCTGCCGGAGATCCCTGCAGACTATATTCTTCCAAATGTTTTACTGACCGCTTTTTTCGCAAAATATCATGAAAATATCTGTTTCCGGAAAATACCGTTTCTCGCAAGAGAACAGGGCAAAAGCTCGATCAATCTCCTGTCACTGACCAGGATCGGCTTTAAGACCTTCGGAGATTTCCGAAAGTTCAAAAAGACCATGTAGCTCCCGGGTTATCTGTATACCCATTCAGGTCCCGGGATGATGAGTCCGGATTCAGCTGAAGTCCGGTTCGCTCCCCTCAAGGCCGGGGAGCCGGAGTGCTGCCGGCCGCCTGCGGACTTTGTTCATGTCCTGCAAAAATTACGATCATTTCCTATAACATGACCCCTCCGGGGAATGCAGGGAATGCACAAGCCGCCCCATCGATGATTTATTACATCGATGGAGCGGCTTGTATTTCGTTCTGCGGTTTGTTTGCCTGCTCCGCGAGGATACGCAGGGATTCAGTTCGGAAGATATGAGCTGAAGCTGACCCGAATCGCGCGCCGGGTCTCGCGGGCGAGACTTGAAATCAGTGTGAGAACCCACTCTTCTTAATCGGCGGGTTATGACAATTTCGTCTCAGCGGGGGCTAATCTCCGTCTCCGGTTTCATAAAGCGGAACCTGTCTCCGTCCCCGGTTTCATAAAGCGGAACCTGTCTCCGTCCCCGGTTTCATTTGGGCATTTTGAAGGAGCTTTTGAGGGAGACGATGCGGCCGAAGACCGGAGCGCCGGGACTGGAGAGCTTCGCGTCCGCACAGAAGAATCCGTTTCTTACGAACTGGAAGCTGTCATATGCCTTTGCCTCTCCGAGCGCAGGCTCCATGTAGCAGCCGGTCAGGACTGTCAGAGAATTCGGGTTGATATTCATCGTGCCGTCCTCGTTGTAAACACCCTTTTCCTCGTCGATGAGGTTTTCGTAAAGTCTTACCTCGCCCCGGAACGCTGTCTTTGCTGCGACCCAGTGGATCGTTCCTTTTACCTTACGGCCGTCGGGACTGTTTCCGCCTTTGCTCTCCGGATCGTATGTGCAGTGGATCTCAGTAATGTTTCCGTTTTCGTCTTTTTCGAAACCTGTACATTTTACAAAATAAGCGTTCATCAGACGTACTTCATTGCCCGGGAACATACGGAAATATTTTCTGGGCGGGATCTCCATAAAGTCTTCCCGCTCTATATATAATTCTTTTCCGAAGGGAACCATTCTGGTGCCGAGCTCTTCGTTATCTTTGTTGTTCGGAACTTCCACATACTCGATCTTGTCATCCGGATAGTTGTCAATGATCAGTTTTACCGGATCCAGAACAGCCATCATACGGGCGTCCTTCATTTTCAGGTCATCGCGGATGCAGAACTCCAGCTGCGCATAATCCACTGAACTGTTTGCTTTCGCCACGCCTACCGTCTCAACAAACTTTTTCAGGGAATCCGGTGTGAAGCCTCTTCTCTTCAGAGCAGCGATGGATACAAGCCTCGGATCATCCCAGCCGTCCACTGTTCCTTCCTCCACGAGCTTTTTAATATATCTCTTTCCTGTTACTACGTTTGTCAGGTAAAGCTTTGCGAATTCTATCTGTTTTGGCGGATGCTCATAACCCACTTCATTTACGACCCAGTCATACAGCGGCCGGTGGTCTTCAAACTCCAGCGTACAGATGGAATGGGTCACTCCCTCGATCGCGTCTTCAATAGGATGAGCGAAATCATACATGGGATAAATGCACCATTTATCTCCGGTCCTCTGGTGAGACATATGCGCGATACGATAGATGACAGGATCCCTCATATTGATATTCGGAGATGACATGTCGATCTTCGCGCGGAGAACTTTCGATCCGTCTTCGAACTCGCCATTCTTCATTCGTTCAAAGAGTTCCAGATTCTCCTCTATGCTTCTGTCTCTGTAGGGGCTGTTTTTTCCCGGCTCTTTCAGCGTTCCCCTGTATTCACGGATCTCCTCGGCGGAAAGATCGCAGACAAACGCTTTGCCTTTTTTTATCAGAGAGACTGCCGCCTCATACATCTGCGGAAAATAATCGGAAGCAAAATAGAGGTGATCCTTCCAGTCGGCGCCGAGCCATTCGATGTCTTTCTGAATGGACTCCACAAACTCCATTTTTTCTTTCGTGGGATTTGTATCGTCAAAACGAAGATTAAACTGGCCGTTGTATTCCTGCGCCAGACCATAGTTTAAAAGAATGGATTTTGCGTGTCCTATATGCAGATAACCGTTAGGCTCCGGCGGAAATCTGGTACAGATCTTTTCATATTTGCCCTCTGCCAGATCCTTATCTATGATCTGCTCGATAAAATTTCTGGAAATCACTTCTTTTTCCATAAAAAAACCCTTCCTGTTAATTATTCAGGCCGAATCACGCCTGTTTGCAAAAACCGCATAAATTCTACACGGTATCGTTAATATGATAACATAAAGAAGGCTCTTTTAATAGCCAAAATTTATGCCGTGATCTCTCCCATAAGGGTTTTCCGTCAATTTCCATATGTTCAATCGCGATCTCTGATCGCGCCCGAGTTGCGCGACGCACTTGTGCATCTTCATCTGCGATCTGCCGGAGGCTTTAACTCAGTCAGGGATTGTCACCCGCCACTGAGTTAAATTTATTATAACCACCGCCTACAGAGGCGGGGGCCTCCCCATCTGAGCCGAAGGATCGATCCGTCACTTTTTTCATATCAATCCCTTCGGGGGATGCTCACCCCGCAAAAAGGAAAGCAGCAAAGAATGATATTTTTTCATTGATTTAATATACTTTTTTCAGTATTATAAAAATGTTAGCGTTTTTTACATTTTTTATAAAAAAAATTACTGCAGGTTCCAAACATGAAATTACCCTTTTTCTTTAATAAAGAAAGAAAAAACACTTCCGGAGGCGATTTTCTGCCCGGCGAGGTGCTGACGGCCGGATACGCGGACATGACCATCGAGGCTGAAGGCAGTGATAAGAACAATGACGGGCTGAAAAAGGTGCTGATCATCATTCTCTCCGTGCTCACGGTCCTGACCGTGACCTTCTCCAGTCTTTGCCTTTTTTCCGAAAAATGGATGACCTCCACATGGTCTGCGCTTTCTTTCGAGGAGATGCTTTATCAGCTTTCAACTCCTCTTGACGGAACAGAAAACTCCATGATGCACGGCTTTATTTTTAACGGTGCTGCCCCCGCCGTCATCATGATGTTTTTTACGATCATCCTTCTTTTATTCCTGAAAAACAAAAAGCGTGTAGTTTACGTCTGCATATCTCTGGGACTGATCCTCCTTTCTGTGATCATGTTCCTTGCAGCGCTGATCTCCGCATGGATATTTCTTGATATGAGTGCTTATCTGGGTGATTCCGAAGGGGATTTTATACTGGAAAAATATGTTGACCCGGAAGAGACCGAAATGACCTTTCCCTCCCAGAAGCGCAATCTGGTCTACATCTTCATGGAATCCATGGAAATGACCTATAGCGACAGAGAAAACGGAGGCGCTTTCGATTACAACTGTATTCCCGAACTGACGAAGCTTTCCGAAGAAAACGAGAATTTCAGCGGAGATCCTTCTGTTCTGAACGGCGGTATCAGTTTTCCCGGAGCGACATGGACAATGGGCGGAATTTTTGCCCAGACTTCCGGTCTCCCGCTGAAGATCTCTATTGGCGAAAACCAGATGAATACACAGAGCACTTTTTTCCCGACGATCACCACACTTGGCGATATCCTGAAGGATCAGGGATATAAAAATGAGTTTCTCCTCGGCTCCGACGCCACTTTCGGCGGCCGCAGGCTTTATTTCGGTTCTCACGGAAGTTACGATATCAAGGATCTTCTCTACGCCCGGCAGCAGGGATGGCTGGCACATGACTACGCTGTTTTCTGGGGCTTCGAGGACTATCATCTGGTGGATTTTGCCAGAAATGAACTTGATGAACTGGGTAATTCCGGTCAGCCGTTTAACTTTTCGATGCTGACTGTGGATACTCATTTTGAAGACGGATATCTTTGTCCTTACTGTGAAGATGAGTTTGATGAGCCTTATGCAAATGTTATGGCATGCTCCAGCAAACAGGTTTCAGAGCTGGTAAGATGGATCCAGCAGCAGGACTGGTACGAAAACACCACCATAGTGCTCTGCGGAGATCATCCGACGATGGATTCCAATTTCTGTGACGAAGTTCCATCCGATTATCAGCGCCGCGTATTTACGACGATCATAAACGGAGCAGCAGAAAAAGAGTATGACGAAGACAAAGCGCGTCTTTACTCTACGATGGATATGTTTCCGACGACGCTTGCCGCTCTTGGCGTAGATATCGAGGGCGACCGTCTGGGCCTTGGAACAAACCTGTATTCCGACGAAGATACCTACACTGAGATATACGGCGTCCGCGGCGAGACCACACATCTCCAGAGGAAATCTGATTTTATGACAAAACTGGCCGATCTGGATGAATCTCAGATCAAGGATCCTACGGCAAAAAGCGAATTCTCCGTCTCTAACGACCGAAAAAGAATAACCGTGATCATTGATAATGTGCTGAAAAACGGCAGTGTCGTAAACAATACCCAACTGAAGATATGGTCCGGAGACGATGACAGCGACGCGATCTATCTGGATCTGCCGCGCAACGATAAACAACAGTATTCCATAGCTCTGGATCTGGAATCATATTATGAAAAAGATAAGCTCCTTCATATGGAGGCCTATCTGGTGGAAGCTTCCGGAAAAATGTACAGAGTCGGATATGACGTGCTGGACCCGGCGGATGCAGACTCTTAATATGATTATAAATTTTCCACATATCATTTCTGAAACAGTTTAATCACATAAAAAAACGCCTTTCGCATTCTGAAACGCCCCGAAAGTCAGACTGTAAACTAACTTAAGGAGGCCATCTCATTCATGCGAAGGCGTTTTTTTTATTCTTTCCAGTCTCGCTCGCGAACCTTGACGCGGGACTCGGATCGGGGGCTTCCCACACTGAGTTCAAGTCTCTCTCGAGACTTGGCGCGGGATCCGGATCAGCTTCATCTGAGATAAAACATACCCTCCGAAGAATGCCGGCAGTGCATACAGGGGGGCGCAAAGCTACTCTGTTTTTTCTCCATCAGACTCTGTGTCGAAATTAATCCGCTCTTCTTCGACTACAAGCGGTCTGTCAAGAACCCGGGTATTTATACTGAGGATGTATTCTCCCATCAGGCCTATGAAGAACAGCTGGAGCCCGCTAAGGAAGAAGAGTCCTATAAGCGTTGGCGCAACGCCTGCAGAAAAGCGATCCCAGTAAAGCAGCTTGAGTATCAGATATACGACCGCCGCAGCTATGCTGCAGGTTCCGGCTATGGCTCCGATGAATGTAGCTATACGGAGTACCACCTTTGAGTAGGAGGTAATGCCGATCATTGCGTAGTCATACAGACGGTAGAAATTGTTTTTACTCTTGCCCGCCCTTCGTTTTGCCTGCGTATACTCAATGGCTTTATAATCATATCCCAGTTCCGCGATGATTCCCCGAAGATACGGCATCGGGTCATGCAGATCCCGCACCACCTCGACAAATTTTCTGTCATAGAGACCGAAACCGGTAAACTGCTCAATATGGTCGATCTCTGTAATCTTATTTATCAGCTTGTAATAAATACTGCGGATCATGTACATGGATTTTTTTTCCGCGCTGGCGCTTTTCACGCCGATGACGATCTTGTTTCCTCTTTCCCACTCCCGGACAAACTTTACGATCATATCCACTGGATCCTGAAAATCCGCACACATACGGATAACGCAGTCTCCGTATGCCTGTTTCATTCCGTACACGGGCGACCTTGCCTGACCGAAATTCCGCACATTGAATATTGCCTTTACATTCTTATTCTCCCGACAGAGCATTCTCAGTAAAGCCTGTGTTTCATCCTTCGAATGATTGTCGATGTATATGATCTCATAATCATATTCCGGCAGATCGCGTTCAAATACTTCCGTGATCGCTTTTGTCAGCGGGACCACATTCTTTTCTTCGTTATAGGTCGGAATGACTACCGAGATCAGTTTCTTCTCTGACATTAATTATTCTCCATATCTCGTCTTTACTGCGGATTAACTGTTAACTAAAACTCCCCGCCCCCTCAATCTATATCCGGTCTGCTCTTTTCTGTTTCCGGATCCATTCTATCGTCTCGCGGATTCCTTCTTCAAAAGTGAACTCCGGTTCAAATCCCGTATCAGCCTTCAGAGAACTAATATCCGCCTGCAGGTTCATCACCGCCCCCGGCGGATACGGACGAGCGCCGATCCCCTCAGGTTCCGTTCCCGCCGCTCTGGCCATCATTTCTATATAATCATAAAGAGGCCTGGCACTACCGCTGCCTACACAGTAGACTGCCCTGTCTTTTCCTTTTTCCCCGATCAGATAATACGCTTTACCGGCGTCCCTGCTGTACAGGTAATCCCATTGCTGCCGCGCCGGCGTAAACTCCGTCGGTTCACCCCGCAGCATCTTTCTCAATGAGGATTGTACCATTGTGGTCTCCTTCTCGTAAAGCCCGTATACGCTGAAGATCCGGGGCCATATACATTCGATTCCCAGTTCATCAGCCAGAAGCATGCACAATCTGCCGGCTGCCAGTTTGCTTACCCCATATGGCGTCACCGGCTCTGTTCTGGTTTCGGGGCCGATCTTTTCTTCCGGGCGTGGACCGTACTCCGCCTGGGAACCTGCTCCTATGAAACGTCTGCAGCCCATAGCTGCAGCTGCCTTCAGAGCCTCCAGTGTAAACCCTATATTCCTGCTCTGAAGCTCAGTGCTCGCGTTTCTGTTCGCGCCGGTATTTCCCCATGCAAAATGATAGAATGCATCATAACCTCCGGAAACTTTTTCCGGCAAAGACTCCATATCATCCAGACTGCAGTAAACCCTGCTAAGCAGAGAACTCTCCGGAAGCCTGTCATTTCTGGGTGAATCTCTGCGGATTACCGCAGTAACCTCGATCTCCCTTTTCAGACATTCTTCAATGAGCGCCAGACCCATCATGCTCGCAGCGCCGGTTACGATCACGTTTTTCATTAAGAAGATCTCCTTTCACCTGTCGTTCTTTGCGCGGAAGCCGTTCAATCGCGATCTCTGATCGCGCGCGAGCTGCGCGACGCACTTGTGCGTCTTCCTCTGCGCAGCTCTGCGATCCGCCGGAGGCTCAACTCAGATGGGGGATTGAAAACCTCCACTGAGTCAAGTTTGATTCAATACCCACCGCCTATAGAGGCATCTGAGTTTGAACGTTCACACCGATTTCCGTCTCTTGTGGGGCTTCCTATTCCTTCCGTTTAATTGAAAACGCCAGGGAAATCTGTATGAACGTTCAAACAATCTGCACAAGCATTAGAACTTCTGTATGAACGGAATCTGCTGTATGCGCGGAAATCATACTGTCTGAGCGCAGCGAGTTTATGATTTCGCGAATATTAACAGCAGATGAAGTGAATACCTGGAAGTTCTTTGCGCGGAAGCCGTTTGAACGTTCACACCGATTTCCACTTCTTACGGCTCCGCGGTCAAATGTACATGTTCTCCTCCATCTCCTCCTTGGGCAGGAACGGATACATGTCCTCAAGGGGCGCGGAAACCATGTTTCCGTCCGGCAGTTTCTTTGAAGCCGCCTTAGGCTCGGTTATCTGTTCCTTTGAGACGAATATCTCGCTTATGACGCCTCCTTTTGTCTGAAGCGCGTTTTCGATGACCTTTTTCAGATCCGCCGACGCATGGCACGCCTGATAGGCGAATCCGTATACCGGCGCAAGCTTTGAAAGATCCGGAAAGCTCAGATCGCCGCTTTCCTCTCCCACGCCCACAAGCGGCTCGCCGAAGTAATTCCGCTGCGTCTGGCGGATGGAGTGATATCCTTCATTGTTTATAACAAATATTTTTATCGGAAGCCTGTTCTGACGGATAGTCTGCAGCTCCTGAATGTTCATCTGGAGGCTGCCTTCTCCCGTGACACAGATCACCTTGCTTCCGCCCGCTGCCACAGATACGCCTGTAGCCGCAGGAAGATCAAATCCCATGGCGGCCGTATTCGGATTTGTAATAAACCGCTGTCCTTTTTTTACGCGGAATGTCTGGCTGCCGGCTACTCGGGATGTTCCAACGCTGACCTGAATCAGTGTATCTTCGGGAAGCGTTTCCGACAGAACGTCATAAAAGGCATAAATATTCGTACAGTTATTTTTATCCTGATAATTTTTTTCAGATACGACGGGATAACGTTTTTTCCATGCGTTTGCCTGTGCTCTCCAGGCGTCTGCTCTCTCTCCCTTGAAAACAGGTTTTTCAGGGGACGCTCCTCTTCCCGCAGCCTCCTTCAGCAGCGCTTCGATCAGCTCCGCCGCGTCGCAGGCCACGGGCAGACTTACATGAAGACTTGGTTTTTTCAGTTCGTTTTCGTCGATATCATTCAGTATCGTAAATGCTTTCCTGGCCCATGTCTGATAATTGAAACCGGTTACCATGAATCCAAGCCGCGCGCCGACAGAGAAAAACACGTCACTGTTCTGCATGGCAAAATTTCCTGCCCTGTCTCCGGTCGTTCCTGCCCGGCCGCAGTATAAAGGATGATCATAGACCATCATATCTACGCTGCTGACGCCGGTCACCACCGGGATCCCAAGTACATTCACCAGTTTCTGGAATGAATCGTAGGCTCCTGCCAGACGAACGCCGTTTCCCGGGTAAAGAACAGGTCTTTCAGAAGATTCGATACGATCCAGAATCTCTCCCGCAAGCTTTGCTGAAATCTTATTTTTTTGGAACAGGTCTTTTTCATGGTCTTTTGCATACTCATCTGATCCCGTATCAGTTTCGGATGCGCAGCTTACATCTGACGTTTTTTCTTCCGGGATAAACGCTTTCATCCCGTCCGTCTCCACCACAGCTCCCTGCACATCCAGCGGAACGTCTATCCAGACCGGTCCCGGCCTGCCGCTTTTCGCCATATACAGCGCTTTTTCCAGGTGATACCGGATCGTTCGGGGATCCTTTATCATGACTGCGTACTTCGTGATGGGCGTTACTACAGGCACAATATTACATTCCTGCACGCCCATGCTGCGAAGCGGAAGTCCTGTGCTTTCCACCGTCGTCGCAAAGCGGGCCTGACCTGAAAAGATCATCATCGGTATGGAATCCATCCAGCCGCCGAGGACTCCCGTGACGGCGTTCGTCGCTCCCGGTCCTGTAGTGACGCAGACGGCGGCAATGCGGTTGTTAACCCTTGCATACGCCTCCGCCGCCATTGCGCAGGCCTGCTCGTGGTGCTGATAGACACAATGCAGACTCTTATGATGTCCAAAAGAATCATTCATGTGCATCGCTCCGCCGCCGACGACGGTAAAAATATCCTTTATCCCGTTTTCCGCCGCAAAATCGGCTATATAATCTGATACTTTCTTTTTCATCTTTCACCAGTTTCTTTCAAAGATCTTATTTTTTCCACCGGTTCTCACAGACCATTCTCTTTCCTGAGGCCTGTACCGGAATCTCATCCACATATCTGACCTCAATCTGCGCGTCCTCTCCCAGGTATCTCCGATAGGAATCTACCACGGCCTTCTCATCTATCCTGTCTCTTTCGGCGTTGATCTGCAGCTCATAACGCTTTTCGTCCCACTGAATGCATTTTGCCTGATGAACTATTCCCTCCAGATTCAGGAGTACGTTCATAAAGACATGGATCGAGAGCGGTTCCCCTTTTGTATTATAGAGTATGGAGCCGCGGCGTCCGTAGATTTCCGTAAAATATCCGTGAAAACGGCCAAGGCTGTCCCTTACCTTTTCATATTTTCCGGTGTCTCCCGTATCATAACGGATCATTGGAAACGCTTTGTTATAATAATCCGTCACGACGATCCTTCCCAGCTCTCCCGGCTCTGCCGGCTCGTCACTGTCCAGCTTCAGGATCTCAATATAAAAATTATACAGATCGGCCGTATACCGCTCCTCCTCATAAAGCTGGATCGCGATAAAACCGTTTTCATTATTTCCGTATGACCGCACCGGCGCAAAACCGAAAATACGTTTTACGGCGTCATAGGTAGCCTGGGGAAGAGCCTCTCCCATGGAGAAAACCATTTCCACCGCCCATTTGCTTATATCGACGCTGTTTCTTTCAATATATCCGCATAATGCTGTCAGGGCGCTGGAATACGCCACCAGAACCTGTATCTTTTCCTTCCTGATCTTTTCACATATACCGGCAAGAGCCTCATCTCCCATGTTTGAGATGTCGATCATTACCAGATTGTTTTTAAAAGACTTTTTCCATGAGATCGTGTTCCTGCCCTTGATCCATACTCTGAATTCGCCCCTCTTCATTCCCAGGCGGAAACCGTTCAGCTCCATGACTGCCATGAAATTCATATTGATCCGGTTCATCTTTCCGTCGTCACACAGTACGGTAAACGGAGCTCCGGTAGAGCCGCTTGTACTGAGCCTGAAAAGCTCGTCTTCCTTCCCCAGATATTCATCCGAAAGGATCGTGTCGCGATTCTCATTATAATCCATCTTTGTCATAACCGGAAAATCCTGCAGTTCCTTATCCCGGTCAAATCCGCTGTAGAACGCGGTATGACGGGACGCATACGCCAGGATCGCGTTCAGACGCCGCTGCTCATAATCGGAGGTAATCCCTTCCACGATCTCTCTTTTATTGACCTCTTTTAATTGATTCAGCTTTCCTCCGTTGACAAAATCCAGCGTATTGAAAGCACTTCTTCTGATTATTTCTCCTGCCTGCATTTTATTTCCTTTCTAACATTTTTTTCGGGCAGCCGCTAAACCCAAGAAGGTGGAAAATTGTGTGACGCTTCAAACGGCTTCCGCGCAAAGAACTTCTAAGTATTCACTTCATCTGCTGATAATATTCGCGAAATCATAAACTCGTTGCGCTCAGGCAGTATGATTTCTGCTCATCCAGCAGATTCCGTTCATACAGAAGTTCTAATGCTTGTGCAGATTGTTTGAATCAGTCACACAAATTTCCCATCCTACTGAGTTTTGCAATTACCTGGTACTCATGTCATAAAAAGGAGGAGCTCGCTTGGCGGTTTTTGTTTTTGATATAGATGATACTTTGTATCGCAGAGGAGACGCGTATCTTTGTGCCTATCACAAGGTGATCGGCGCGATCCCGGGGGTTGATGATGATACAGTGATCCGTGT
>DFHP01000017.1:20903-29334 GCA_002371335.1 Eubacterium sp. UBA3720 | reverse complement strand
GAATCATACTGTTTTACCAGATTGCTTGTTAAAACAAACGGTACCTCTTTGTATGTAAATCTGCTACCCTGACTAGGCATTTTTTTCTCGCTCATTCCAACCTCTCCTTTATATTATAGAATTGATAAAAATAATATAAATATATTATAATAGTTTGATAATTTTCATGCAACCCAAAATATGGTAATATGCAGATCAGAATCTTTGTCCGCACAGGCCGCACAAGGTCCGGGACAATACAAAAAAAGGAAAGAATATATGGAAAAAAAAGCTCTGGCACTGGAAGTAATATCCCGCCTGAAAAAAGAATACCCCGACGCGGACTGTACTCTCGATTATGACGAGGCCTGGAAGCTTCTCGTCAGCGTACGCCTGGCAGCGCAGTGCACCGACGCCCGCGTCAATGTAGTCGTTGAAAAACTCTATGAAAAATATCCCGACGTGAACGCCCTTGCTCTTGCTTCTCCTGAAGAGATAGAAGCCATCGTCCGCCCATGCGGGCTTGGAAAAAGCAAAGCCCGGGATATCAATGCCTGCATGAAGATACTAAAGGAAAAATACGACTGTAAAGTTCCGACCACCTTCGATGAACTGCTCGCCCTGCCTGGCGTGGGCAGAAAAAGCGCAAATCTGATCATGGGCGATGTATTCGGCAAGCCTGCCATCGTGACGGATACCCACTGTATCCGTCTGACAAACCGCATCGGCCTTGTAGAAGGCGTCAAAGATCCGAAAAAAGTCGAAATGGCTCTCTGGAAGATAGTACCGCCGGAGGAAGGCAATTCTTTCTGCCACCGTCTGGTCTATCACGGCAGAGAAGTCTGCACCGCCAGGACGCACCCCTTCTGCAGCCGCTGTTGTCTGCAGGATATATGCGAAAAGAACGGCGTCGAATAAATCCTGCGGGCGGACGTCAGATCCTCACCCTGCCGGGGGCGGCTTCTTCGAAGGCACTGCCGTAAAACTCCTTCATGAGCCGGACAAGATGCAGAACATCCTCGGCACCGGCCGTTTCATAGGCGGAATGCATTGCAAGCTGTGCAAGACCGATATCCGCAGCATTCAGCGAGACATGACCCACAGAGATATTCCCAAGCGTACTTCCGCCGGCTTTATCCGAACGATTGACAAAATACTGCACCGGCACATCCGCCCTTTTGGCCAGCTCTTTTACCAGCGCTATGCTCAAACCATCGCTGGTATATTTTTGTCCCGCATGTGATTTTATCACGACGCCTTCATTCATATAAACACAGTTTTCCGTGTCTGTATGCTCGGGATGATTCGGATGGACAGCATGGGCATTATCGGCGCTCAGCATAAAACTGCCGGCCAGCGCAGTATAATAATCTTCTTCATCCATTCCCAAAGCATTACCGGCTCTCCGCAGCACATCATACAGAAACGTCGAATCCGCTCCCTGTTTCGTGCCGGATCCTACCTCTTCATTATCGAAACACGCCATGACATTGATCACACCTGATGCAGGTTCTGTTTCCAGAAGCGCCGTCATTGCAGCAAACACACATTCCTGATCATCCAGTCTGGGCGCAGAAATAAACTCCTTACTGCGTCCCCATATTGAAGGGTGCTCATTATTATAAACATACAGATCACTTCCCAGAATATTATCTTCATCCGTATTTAATTCATCTGCGATCAGCGGGATCAGCTGAGCCTTCCCGTCTTCTTTTTCCGGGCAGGAAAACAATGGCATCATATCCACCTGTTTATTATATGCAAAACCTTCATTGATCTTGCGGTTCATGTGGATCGCCACATTCGGTATCAGTACCATGTCCCTTTGAAAGTCCAGAAGTTCTGACGATATGGTCCCGTCATTCTGTTTAACCAGAACTCTGCCGGCTATCGACAGTGGTCTGTCCATCCAGCTGCTGCAGATCATTCCACCGTATCCTTCCGTGTTCAGCCGGACATACTTTTTTCCAGCGGAGAGTTCCGCCCTTTCTTTGATCTTAAAAGCAGGCGAATCCGTATGGGCTGCGGTTATGTGAAAATGACAGGATCCGCCCTGTTTTCCTGTATGAAAAGCGATCATACTGGATCCGTTCCTGCAGACAAAATATTTCCCGCCCGGTTTCAGGCTCCATCGTCTGCTTTCCATCAGCTCCTCATATCCCTTTTCCAGGAATTCCGACCTCATTGACTCCACCACATGAAACGCCGTGGGGTTGTTATCTATAAACCTCAGCATTCTCTCCGCTGTATCTCTGTACATAAATCCTCCGTATTTCAGCTTCCCGAATGTATCAGAAGTGCATTGATCTCGGAACAGGTCCGAGCGTATCTACCTTGATCAGGTTCGTATTTCCGCTCTTTCCGTCCGTGATTCCGCCTGTGATGACGATGGAGTCGCCCGTCTTTGCCATCTGTGTAGCTCTGGCTACCATCACTGCGTGATAGAAAAGCACGTCCGTAGATGTAAATTCATCCACAAGGACAGGCTTCACATTCCAGCTCAAAGCCAGCTGCCTGTATGCTTTTTCGCTTGTCGTCATACCGATGATCGGCGTTTCTGCCCTGAAACGGCATATCATACGGCCGGTCATACCTGTTCTGGTACACGCCACGATACAAGTGGAATTTGTATCGATCGCCAGCTGACAGGTAGAATGTGAAATGGCGTCATTCAGATTTCTCAGTTGGAACTGAAATTCCCGGAATCTCTTGTTATAGTTAATATTTTTCTCTGCCTCTTCGGCAATATTTGCCATCGCCTGTACTGCTTCCACCGGATATGCGCCTACCGCGGTCTCTCCGGAAAGCATGATTCCGCTGGTTCCGTCAAATACGGCGTTAGCCACATCCGATATCTCTGCTCTTGTAGGACGCGGCTTTGAAATCATGCTTTCAAGCATTTCCGTAGCTGTGATCGCGAGACCTCCGCGCAGACGGCATGTCGTGATCAGCTTCTTCTGAATTGCCGGAAGCTCCACATACGGGATCTCCACTCCCAGATCTCCTCTGGCAACCATGATACCCTCGCAGTGATTCAGGATCTCTTTTACATTGTCCACGCCGGAACGGTTCTCCAGCTTCGCGATGATCTGAATATCCCTGCCGCCGTTCTCATTCATAAATTTCCTTACATCCTCGACATCCTGCGCTGTGGAGACAAAGGAACAGGCGACAAAGTCCACATCATTCTTTATACCGAAAAGGATATCCTCTTTATCCTTCTCGCTCAGATAGGTCTGCTTCAGCACTTTATTCGGGAAGCTCATGCTCTTTCTGTCAGACAGAACGCCGCCCACAACTACATCGCAGATAAGATCTGTATTTGTTTTTTCCCTGACCTTGAATTTAACCAGGCCATCGTTGACAAGTATTATGTCATCGACGTCAAGCTCGCTGACAAGTCCTTTGTAGGAAACACTCACTCGCTCATTGTTTCCCTGTATATCCTCGATGGTAAAGCTGAAAACATCTCCGTCTTTGAGCTCTATCTTCTTATTCTCGAAAGTACCGATCCTGAATTCAGGTCCCTTCGTATCCAGAAGGATCGCCACGGGCTCTCTCATCTCCTCACGCACCGCTTTTATCAGGTCGATCTTTTCCTGATGCTCAGGATATGTTCCGTGAGAAAAATTAAGCCTTGCCACATTCATGCCGCTGTTGATCATGCTCCGCAGTGTTTCAGCGTCCGAACAGGCCGGTCCGATCGTACATATAATTTTTGTCTTTTTCATATCATAAACCCTCCACCTTTATGACAGGTACACCCATTTCCACCATTGTATCACAAACATTTTCAATTCAGAAGAAAAAACAACCTCCCGGAAGATTATATTTACGTCGAAATGCTCTGATGTTAAAATATGTTTATTAAAATTAGAAGAAAGAGGTATGTCCAATGTCTGATGAAAAAAAAATAACCACTTATGATGACTGGATCAGCGTCTATTCCGAGGCGCTTCAGATCTTTCTGTACTGTCAGTCTGAATTTGATACGGAAGGAGCGCTTTATAAAGAATTTTACAAACAGTACGGCGAGCCTTCCGAAGAATTAAAGAATATGACCAAGGAGCGTCTGAAACAGACTCTGAGCGACTGGATGGATTCTATCTGAGTCAGAATCCGGGCATGAGGATTTCGGTTTGGAAACAGAGCCGATTCCCGCGCCAAGTCTCGCGAGCGAGACTTGAATTTTCCTTCATCCTTCAATCGCGGTCTTTGATTGCGCGCGAGTTGCGCGGCGCACTTGTGAGTCTTCTTCTGCGCGGCTCTGCGATCCGCCGGAGGGTTTGTTTCGCAGGAAATGATCATCATTTTTTATGAACCAAAAAAGAGGGGTCCCGCAGCAGCCCTTGCCGCCGGGAAACCCCTCTTTCTTATCTTTTACGTATATTCTATGTTTTCCTTTGTTTTTGACTGTATTATTTGTTAGGATTCTCGATCTTTGTAATTCCGTTTTCTCCGGCGCTGATGATCAGATCCGTAGTGTTAAGGAAGAATCCTGTCTCAAGAATTCCCAGAGTTCCCTTAAGGAAGTCGGCCATAGCCTGATAATCATCACCGAATTTCGTATTTGTATAGTCTGTATCAAAAATATAGTTGTGATTGTTCGTCACAAAGATCTCTCCGTCTCTCATGCGAAGCTTCGGAACAAATCCTGCCTCTTCGAGCTTTTTCTGCGCATGTTTGTAACCAAACGGAGCTACCTCTACGGGAAGACCAAACGCATAGATCTTATCGACCAGCTTGGAGTCATCGCATACCCAGATATTGAATTTAGCTGTGGATGCAACGATCTTTTCACGGAACAGCGCTCCGCCGCCGCCTTTGATGCCGTTAAACTTCGGATCAACTTCGTCCACGCCGTCGATACAGATATCCAGCACGGGAACATCATTCGTATCCAGAAGTTCGATGCCAAGGCTTTCGGCATACTCTGAAGACTCGATGGATGTGGAAACACATTTGATCTTAAGTCCTTCCGCAACTCTCTGTCCGAGTCTCTCGATCAGATAATGCGCCGTAGATCCGGTACCGATACCGACAAGCATTCCATCTTTAACATACTCAGCCGCTGCATATCCTGCCATCTGTTTTGCGTTCATAACCATTCACCTCTCACTGAAATTTCAACTTTTTTTACAAAAGGACATGAAAAAGTCCACCTCTTTTCAGCTAAATGCTGTTCTTTTGTATTATACTTCATACATTCCCGTGCTTCAAGCGAATTTATGAATCTCACCATTTATTAAAAAAGCCGAAATTTTTTTCATTTTATGCCCAAAAAAAATTCTTTGTGCTATCATGAGTGAAAATCACATTTTTTACCAAACGACTTCGGGAGCAGAAAGAAAAATGGACAAGAGATCGTCATCCTTTTTTTCAAAGGTAAGACTGCCGCACATCGGACAGCGCATGATAAAAACCACTGTCTCTGTTTTTTTGTGCCTTGTAATATATATACTCAGAGATTACCGCGGTATGATCGTTCAGTCATGTATCGCGGCAGTTCTCTGCATTCAGCCGTATGCAAGCGACAGCAGGACTCTGGCAGTCAATCGTCTGACGGGTACTCTGATCGGTGCTTTCTGGGGTCTTGCGTACCTGCTCCTTATGACACATGTGCCGATCCTGAATATTCATATGATCATAGTCTACGCCATCATGTCGCTGGGCATCATGGTCACGCTTCTTTGCTGCGTCACGCTGAAGCAGACTGCCAGCGCTTCTCTGGCGGCGATCGTGTTTCTCTGTGTAGTGATCTGTTATCCGGATGTTGAGCGTCCCTTCATGCAGACACTGGACCGGCTGATCGATACTGCAATCGGCCTGACTGTTGCCCTGGCAATAAACACATTCCATCTCCCGCGGGAAAAACAGAACGATAAGCTTTTATTTATAAGACTTCAGGATCTGGTCCCTGACAGGTACTCACACATTTCATCGAGCGTACTGATCGCTCTGAACCGTCTGTATCTGGAAGGCGCCACTATCTGTCTTGTTTCCAAATGGGCTCCTGCCTTTCTTACATCACAGATGGGCTTCATCCGTCCGACGGTACCGCTGATCGTCATGGACGGCGCGGCCTTATATGACGTTCAGGAGAAGGAATACCTGAATCTCACTGCGCTTCCCAAAGAAGATGCGGATGCTCTCTGCGATCTGCTTGACAGCATGGATGCGGGATACTGTGTTTTCGCAGTGCGCGATAACACTATGATCATTTACCGTCAGGGAAATATAAGCATGCCGGAGGATATGGAGTATAACATCATGAAAAGCTCTCCTTACCGAAACTATGTGGACGGGCCATATTTCGAGGAGGATCAGATTGCTTTGATACGTACGATGGATACTGACGTCAGGATCAATATTCTGGCAGAACGGCTCGCCGAGTTCCTTCCCAGAAATAAATACCGGGTAGTCAGAAGGACCATGCCCGGATTTGAAGGCGTTTCAGGCCTGTATTTCTATAATCCCGAAGCCACCGTCGAAAATATGAAAAAGATCCTTTTAGACTATGTGTCTTCCGACGGCAGTCCGAAAAAGCCTATAGACGTCACTGCTCCAAACGGGGGTTATGAGTCTGAAAGGGACGCGATCGCCCTGCTGCATCGCGCAAAAAATATATATATGCCGGTATCCTTTAAACTAAGGAAACCATCCCCGTCGTCAGCATCTCCGAAAACAACTTCCTGATCACGCTCCTGCAGGCTGTTTTTCTTCACTATTCTGTTTCAGTTCAAGACAGAGCATGGTCAGATCATCAAACTGGGGCGCGTCCCCTGAGAATTCGCTTACGCTGCAGCTGATCCCTTCAAGGATCTCCTGCGGCGTTCTATTTTTATGAGCATTCAGCGACCCGAGCATCCTCTCCATGCCAAACATATTATAATTCTTATCTGACGCCTCCGGAACGCCGTCAGTGTACAGGAACAGCTTATCCCCTTTTTCGAGGCTGATCTCGAAATTCCGATACCTGACGCCGGGCATGGCTCCGACGACGAGATTATGCTTTGTTTTGAAAAGCTCAAAGCTTCCGTTCCTGCGGCAAACAGCAGCGTCGTCATGTCCCGCGTTACAGGCGGTCACCCTGCCCGTAGATATTTCCAGGATACCCATCCAGATTGTGACAAACATATCCTGACTGTTGTGTCCGCAGATAACATTGTTTACAAAGTCCAGTATCTCCGCAGGCGTTCCTCCCATCTGCGCCCTGTTGCTTATCGCAATATTTGTCACCATCATAAATAAAGCGGCAGGAACGCCCTTTCCCGAAACATCACCCATGACTATGGCCAGATGATCCTCATCCACCAGAAAGAAATTATAAAAATCGCCGCTGACTGTTTTTGCCGGCGTCATTGAACCATAGATATCAAACTCGCTGCGATCCGGAAACGCCGGATATTCATTCGGAATGGAACTCTCCTGTATTCTGCCGGCCAGCGTAAGCTCGGCACCGATCCTCTCTTTCTCCGCTGTGATCGCAGTAAGATGATCGATGTATTTCACCATGTCGCTCTCCATGGTATCGATGGATCTTGCAAGATCTGAGATCTCCCTGTACTTGCTTACCTTTCCGAGTTCCTCGTCTTTCGTATTTTCTTTCGCAAAACGTACTGCTTCATCCGACACCTTCTGTATGGGTCTGACAAACTGTCTTCGAATATAAACCGCTGCAGACAACGCGGAAAAAAACGCCAGGAAAACTGTCCATATGGCAATGTTTACCAAATATGGCTTTCTGGCTCTATGAAGCTCGCTGATCGATCTCTGCAGACATAGAATGGAAACAACCTCTCCTTTCGAATCCTTCACCGGCACGAGTGTAGTAACATGTGGATAATGACCGTCATTCAGATTGATCCTGTAGATCGTCTCATACAATTTATCCTTCTCATACAGCAGTTTATACTTTTGCCTGTACTCATCGTTTGTAGTATCGCGTTTGTATCCGATCCCCCATTCCGTATACCCCGAATTATCAACTTCTTCATTTATGGAATCAAAGACAGATACAAATCTGCCGTAATCGCTTGTATCGACCTTGATGACATATAAAAGAGATAATCCCATTTTCCTGCAGTATGCGTCCAGGTAACCCTTTGTTTTCGCATACTCTTCTGTTTCTTTCCCATCCAGGTAAGCGTCTATATTATCACCGTTGACCAAAGTGGTCGCAGTATCCGCCATATGATATGTAGAATTGGTATACTCATTTTTAAAGGCTCTGGTAAAGCTGATATAGCCCAGTGCGCTGACAACTACGCCAAAAAGAATAAGCATAAGAACGACCGAACCTATAATGTTTACCGCAATTCCTGAAAAAAAACTCTTTATCTTTGTCATCTTAATCATTCTCCCGCATAAATAAGCACTATGCATTGATCCCGGTTAAAAAAAGTTTTTTTATGCCATAGGATTAAAGTGTCAAAAGTCCCTCGTTCAGAAA
>DFHP01000017.1:19910-20816 GCA_002371335.1 Eubacterium sp. UBA3720 | reverse complement strand
CTCGTAGTTTTGACACCCGAATCGTCATATGAAGATACGATCCAAAGTCCGGTTCGCTCCCTTCAAAATTGGGGGCGGGGAGTCGAAGTTCTCTCGCGGACTTTGTTCTAAGCATTAATATTATTTATACAATATATAATATCATTCAAAATTCTTGTTTACTACCCCGACTCTGTTAGCGTCACGTCTCGACCCACGCCCCCGGAGGGTATGTGGCATAGGAATTGCGAGCATTTCCTATGTCACATACAAAAAAGGACGCTCCGCAGGAGCGTCCTTGAGGTGTATTCTTCATCATCAGTACTGTTTGAAAATGACGAGCTTCTCATAACCCGCCACTTAAGAAGCGGGAGCTTCTCACACTAAGATAAATATCTTCCGGCAAAAGCAGCCGCTTCTTTAAGCTTTGCCTCACCCGGTTTGTTTCTCACATAAAAAGATTCCTCCTCGACAGGAATACCCGCCTCCCGAAGGCCTTTTTTGATCAGGTCTACAGCGTGTTTTGATACCCATGATGTAGAAAAAACAACAGCTTTTTTTGCATCTTCTTTTTTCAGAGTACCTAAATATTCTTTCAGCTTCTTATCAATTCCGTATGCATAAAGAGCGCCTCCGATAAATAGCACGTCGACCGGTGCCGATAACGGGGCTTCTTTCTGATCCACTGAAACTGCCGTTACGCCTGCAGCCTGTGCAATAGCGTCGGCAACTGCTTTCGTATTTCCGGATCTTGAAAAATATCTGACCGCAACACTCATAAAATCAGCTCCTTTCTACTTTCAATATAGCAGGTGATTGCGAAACTCCATGCAGTCTGGAAATTGTGTGACGATTCAAACGGCTTCCGCGCAAAGAACTTCTACGTATTCACTCCATCTGCTGATAGTATTCGCGAAATCATAAACT
>DFHP01000017.1:14479-19830 GCA_002371335.1 Eubacterium sp. UBA3720 | reverse complement strand
TATGATTTCTGCTCATACAGCAGATTCCGTTTATACAGAAGTTCTAATGCTTGTGCAGATTGTTTGAATCATTCACACAAATTTCCAACTCTCTTGAGTTTCGTAATCACCTGTTTAATATAGATATGGATACAGCGGCGCCGGCAGCGCATTTTTATATATTTCCGCCAGTTCTTCCGGCCCCACCTTATATTTTCCGAGTATCCATTCGCAGGTAATCGCCACTGTTCCAAGGCAATAGATCCTGACATACATTTCCGTTCTCAGATCGAGTTTCTCTTTTCCCGGCGCTTTCTGAACATATCTTTTCAGTGCGTCAAAATTGATCTCCGTCATATAGCAGACAAAGGAATTATGGCCTTTGGTATGAAGCAATAGCTTTGCCAGATAATCCTGTTCTTTTTCAAAATGCTTCGCACCGGCGATCAGCGATTGTTACCAGGTGTTGCCGTTGATTCCTATCTCACTCATTATATTAGCGACGTTTCGGGTGTGATCCCACGCGATAAGATCATATTTATCCTTAAACTGACGGTAAAAAGTCGCGGTAGAATAACCGCAGTTGTCTGTGATCTCCTTGATTGTGATCCTGTCTATACTTTTGTTTTCCGCAAGTTCACGGAATGACTCCGTAAGTATTTCTTTTGCTGTTTTTCTTTTCATTATTCTGTTAATCTGTAATAATCGGGCTCTGCCGTCTTTTTTATTCTATGATCCTGACAGCCGTTCCGTAAGCGATAACCTCAGCGGCTCCCTGCATGATCGCGGATGAACCATAGCGTACGCCGATCACTGCGTCGGCTCCCATGGATTCAGCATCATCTACCATTCTTTTCGTAGCGATCTGTCTCGCTTCTACAAGCATTTCCGTATATCCTTTAAGCTCACCGCCGACCAGAGTCTTCATTCCTGCCATGAAATCTTTTCCGACATTCTTTGACTGAACTGTGGTTCCTCTGACCATGCCTAAAACTTCAAAATTTGCTCCGGGTATAGAATCAATAGTAACTAGCTTCATCTTCTTCTCCTCCGTTGATTTCTTTTATTCTTTCCCTCAGTGCCAAAACAACGCCTGCTACAATAACAACCGGTACGATTGAACCCAGCAGAAGTACCAAAAGGGGCACATCGTCTGCAATACTCATCAGCAAAAATCCCATGAACCACATGGCGATCGGTGCGATGATCACTGCCGCAGCTATGGCCGCCCCTCTTTTTTTCTTTCTGATATCCGTTTTTTCCACATTCATAAACCGATTTCCTTCTTTCTCATAAGACGCTATCTGTTCAAGATACTCTTCCGGCTGTAATCCCGAAAAATCCACATTATCGTCCGACAGACGTCTGCACATTTCCTGCATTATGGCCAGATTGTTCTCCTCATGTTTCAGAATGATCTGATGACGTTCCATACAATCCGACAGCGTAAGTCTGCCTTCCTGTATCCTCCGTATCTCATCGATCGGAATGGCAAGACGTCTCAGCAGCTTTATCTTATAAAGCAGCTTAAGATCATCCTCAGAGTATTCTCTGTATCCGTTTGTGTTTCGTGCCGGCAGGAGCAGGCCCTGATCCTCGTAGAACCGGATATTCTTTTTTGTGATCCCCACCTTTTGTTCTACTTCATTGATCTTCATGTCTCACCTTCTTTAAGCATTACTGATGATGTGTTCTTACAGTCTGTCATCATCTGCCGTGCATTTAGCAGAATTTGAACAGAGTTCTATTAGCTGCCGCGTCTTACGACAGGATAATGTCTCAGCAAGATCCCGCATACACTTAAATAAATTAAACCTTCCACAGGGTGGAAGGTCAAGTTTTTTATGAAATTCATGTTTTTTGTGATCATATTCTCACAACGATCTTTCCTTTTACTTTTCCTTCATCCAGAGCCTCGCATGCCTCTGTGATATTTTTGAAATCATAAACTTTCCCGACAAGTGGAGACAGTTCGTGTTCATCCAGAAACCTGAATATATCTCTCATCGTGTTTTCGTCCGGATAATTACTGTAAAAACCGGTAAGAAATACGCCGTTTGGAATATCTTTGATCGGATCGAAATGATCCCATTCATACACCTTTCCGAGAACGCCCGTATTGCATACGATGGCGCCTTCCTCAACGCACATCATGGTATCTTTCAATGTTTTTATACCTATCAGTTCCAGTGCTTTAGTCAGTCCGCTTACCTTTCCCTGAAGGCTTCCCTCATCCAGAATACATTCATCGCATCCGGCCGCTTCAAGCAGCTTAAGCTTTGATTCCCTGTGGGAAGTGCCCACAACTCTGCAGCCCGAAGTTTTGGCCAGCTGGATCGCTACATATCCCAACGCACATGTGGCTCCGCGTACCAGAAGCACATCATCACACGTCAGACGCAGACTCTGAAAAAGAGACCCCCATGCCGTGAAATAAGTCTCCGGCACCGCTGCCATTTTTTCCCATGAAAGAGATGATTCTACAGGAAAGACATGATGAACGGGAAGAAGTGCATATTCTGCGTAGCTTCCGTTAAAACTTCTGCCCATTCCTCCCATAAGAGCCGCCGCCTTCTGTCCTTTTTTCCAGCCGCTGTCTGAAGGATCTGCGATCTCGCCCACACACTCGATCCCGGGAATGACAGGCTTCTGTATATAGTCGCTCTCGATCTCAAACTCACGAAGGATCGCTTCGGAATGATTCATGCCAAACGCTCTTATTTTTACAAGTACCCATCCGGGTTTCACCTTTGGGATCGGTATATCCGAGAGCTTCACTTCGGATCCTTTCGTCGGTTTTTCAAGGACGACCGCCTTCATTGTGTTATTCATCTGAACTCCTCCCATTTCTCTTCCAGACACTCTCAGACAATTGCCGGATTCTTATTGCCGGAGATTTGTGTAAACAATTCTCCTCTTTCATCGGCCCAGCATTGAGGGTCTGCCGCATAAAAATCTCCGTTTGTACCTCTGGCGACTGCCGGACATCCCCGGCACCAGGCCAGCAATCTGCAGGAGGAGCATTTGCTGAATTTATCAAATTCGCGGTAAGCCTCCATGCCGGTGACCCACAGATCGGCGAGCCGGTCATTGAAGACATTGCCGACCTTGCTTTCCTGAACTCTCCTGCATGCATATACCTCTCCCGACGGTAATATGGTGATATGGCAGTTTCCGCAGTTGCACCCGCCGTAGATCATACCTTTCTCCACGTTTTCCGGGATCTCAAATTCGCCGGTTTCGTACTCATACAGCGTCCACAGATGGTCTTTTTTATTAAAATAAGTCTCGCAGCCTTCCGCTTCATATTCTTTAAACTTTCTGTCACATAAAACCAGAAGTTCTCTGTATTCCTTCACGGTCATGCCAGCGTCCAGATCTCCTCCGCCCGGGACATACCTCGAAAATGCATAGACGTTAACGCCGGCCTCAGCCACTGCATCTATGATCCCGGGTACTTCCATCCTGTTTGTCTTTGAAACCGTAGTCATGATAACGCTGCGGATCCCCGCTCGGTTGATACAATCGATCTTTTCCAGCGTACAGTCATAGGATCCCGGTTTTCTGAACCAGTCATGCGTCTCTCTCAACCCGTCAAGGGACATCTGGTATTTTTCACACCCATACCACTTTAATTCCCGGCAAACCTGATCATTCAGATGAAACGGATTGCCAAGGATCGTGAATTTAATATCATGATCATAGAGCAGTTCCAATAATCTCCAGAAATCCGGATGAAGAATGGGATCTCCTCCTGTTATATAGAAATATGGCGTTCTTCCATAGACATCACAGAAATCCAGACAATTATAAAATGTATCCTCCATCTGTTTCCAGTTCATGGACAGCAAACAGGTATGATCACCCGCAGAATAAATATAACAATGCTTGCATCTCTGATCACATTCATCTGTGATATGCCATTGAAAAGAAAAATATGGTTTCATTTCCATGTTCCTCCGATACTTCTCCTAAAATTCATTCTGACGTTACCTTGCAGCCTTAAAAAGAGTTAAATATCTTTTTTCTGCCTGCTGCAAGCTGCCGAAAAAGATCCTCCGGCCATTCCGGCCGAAGGATCCTTAAGCATAAGCAAAGAAGGTTTTGCCAAAATCAGATGAGAATCCTTTTTTGTCTTCTCACTTATCGCCTGAACCGCAGGCACTTCCGCATGCCGCAGGCTTTGTCTCCTTCTTGTCTCCTGATCCGCAGGCGCTTCCGCATGCCGCATATTTGTCAGAAGCTCCGCAGGCACTTCCTGCTGCTGTGTTCCGGCCCCAGCCGGCGATGTTTGATAATGCCATATTCATTACCTCCTGATTTTTTTCAGCAAACATTGTCTGCTTTTAGAAAATTATAAGCAAACCGTAAAACATGGCACAAGTACGCACTTTTTTATAACTATAGTTACTTTTTTATAACTATTGTGTGTCTACGGTCATTGTTGAGTTATACATATTTTACTAAAACTTCCCACTTCATGTTGAAGGCTCAGTCGTCATCAGAACAAAGTCCGTGAGCGGACTTCAGTTCCCCAGTTCTGCAGATCTTTTTTCCGCTCATTTTTCCATTGACAGAAAAAAACATATAACATTATAATTCAGTATCTATATTAAGTTCTGCATGTTGTATTACCAGATAAATGTTACATTTGTTTTTTATACCGGTGCCGCACCGCGATGCTAAAACATAAATGTTCCTGTATCCGATACAGCATGCTGAAGGAAAAGGGCATCGGCCTTGCGCCGACCGAATTGAAAGGATGAAATGACATGAAGAAAAAAGACGAATTGCCTGACTGCCCTGTTGCTACAACCGTCAGCCTGATTGCAAGTAAATGGAAGCTTCTGATCATCAGAAATCTGCTGGAACGCCCTTGGAGATTTAATGAGCTTCATAAAGACCTGGAAGGTATCAGTCAGAAAGTCCTGACAGATAATCTCAGGGCGCTGGAAGCTGACGGGATCATTATCCGTACAGTCTTTGCCGAAGTTCCTCCCCGGGTGGAATACTCGCTTAGTGAGCTTGGAGAAACACTTCGCCCCATTATCAGGACAATGGAAGTGTGGGGAACAGAATATAAAAACAGCCTGGATCAAACCTGAATCTCAGGCTCACGGAAGGTTTGTTTCATAGGAAATATACTCCAAAGATTAAAGTGTCAAAAGTCCCTCGTTCAGAAATTGTAGTTTTGACACCCGAATCCTACGAAACAAAACAAAGGGCAGCCGACTAAAGTACTCTGCTTTGTCAGCTGTCCTTTTATTATCTGATCCGGGTAATTGCGAACCGCCATACGGCAGCGGAACCGCTATAACCTGCTTAGAATTGTTATGATTATACAGAAAAGAGGAAGACGCACAAGTGCGTCG
>DFHP01000017.1:0-14430 GCA_002371335.1 Eubacterium sp. UBA3720 | reverse complement strand
CGCACAAGTGCGTCGCGCAACTCGCGCGCGATCAGAGATCGCAATTGAATTACTTCTGCTGCCTGAGGAGTTTCTCCCACTCTTTCACGATGCGGCGGTCTTCGAAATAATCAATCCTCATAGCCTTTCGAACCCTTTCAAGTGTGCGGTTCGTCGTCTCCTGTGCTTTAAGAGTGCCTGCTCTGATAATGTCATATACGGAATCTATGTCCGCCTCCCACTTCGCTCTCTCTGTACGGATAGGGCTCAGTTCTTCTTCAAGCACATTGATGAGGAATTTTTTACACACGCCATCGCCCAGACCTCCGCGGCGATAATGTTCTTTCATCTCTTCAAGATTGGCGTATTCCGGCATGTATTCCGCAAAGTGATCGTCGGTGCAGAATGCATCCAGATAAGTAAACACAACGTTTCCTTCTATATGGCCCGGATCTTCGATCCGAAGATGCTGCGGATCTGTAAACATTTTTCCGTTGACCTGCTTCTTCACGGTCTTTGCCGTATCCGAAAGATAAATACAGTTGCCCAGAGACTTACTCATCTTTGCCTTGCCGTCAACTCCCGGAAGACGGCGCTGTGTCTCATTTTCGGGAATCATTGCCTTTGGCATTACCAGAGTCTCGCCGTAGGTATGATTGAATTTCTGTACGATCTCTCTGGTCTGTTCGATCATTGGAAGCTGATCCTCTCCCACGGGAACTACCGTAGCGTCAAAAGCTGTGATATCCGCCGCCTGGGAAATCGGATATGTGAAAAATCCGGCCGGAAGTCCCTCATCCGCGAAACCTCTCATCTGCATCTCCGCTTTGACGGTGGGATTCCTTGAAAGACGTGCCGTCGTTACCAGGTTCATATAGTAAAATGTCAGAGCATGCAGTGCCGGAAGCGCTGACTGTACACAGATTGTAGTCTTTGCGGGGTCCAGTCCCACAGACAGATAATCCAGGACCACATTGATGATATTATCCCTGATCTTTCCGGGATTATCGGCGTTATCAGTGAGCGCCTGATCATCAGCTATCAGAATATTTATCTCATCAAATTTACCCGAATTCTGCAATTCCACACGGCGCTTCAAAGAGCCTACGTAATGGCCCAGGTGAAGTCTTCCCGTGGGACGGTCGCCGGTAAGAATGATCTGTCTCTGTGTCTCTTTCATCTGTAAATTTTCCTTTCTGTTTCAAATCCGTCGGACGATCGCCGGGCCGCACGGATCTCTTTTTAATAGATTTTGAAAATACATAGCTTTATATGCATCTTTTTAATAGTACACCATTCATGAATTATTGACAACTGCGCGAAAACTTACTGCTCTTCTGTTTCATGGAGAATTTCATTCATTTCGTATGAGACAGTTCCTCCGGAAATATGATTCTCTTTCCGGATGACCCCGGTTCCGTCAGCCTTCATTCCGGAAGGAGATACTCATACATCTCAAACTCCTGTCTTCCTGTGTTTTCATAATACAGCTGCACCGTTCCTCTGTACGTTAATCCACATCGGATGTACAGATTTTTTGCCCTTTCATTACTTTTCAGCACATCGAGGCGCAATGCCTTTGCCCCCGCCTCAAGGGCTTTTTCCCGGGCGGCATTGATCATTTCTCTGCCAATACCTTTGCCGCCGAAATCAGGATGCACGCCCAGCGCATGAACGACCATGACCGCCGGATCCTTCAGTTCTCTCCCCCACTGCACAGTGTGGTATTCGTCATTGCAGCTGTGATTCAGGACCATGACCGCCGCGATCGATGCGCTTTTTGCAGGTTTTCTTTCCCCTCCCTCACCTAAACAGGCCATATACAGATCGCCCGCGGCAATTGACTCCCTGAGAAAATCCGGCGAAGGATAGATATCCTTCACCCAGGTGACAGGAAGGCCTCTTTCTCTCATCGTATCTATCAAAGAATGATAGAAACCTCTTACCCGTTCAAAATCTTCTTTTTCTGCTTTTAATAGTTTCATAGTCTTCATAGCATTCAAGCCTCGCTCACTTTATAGCTTTTTCCAGTCTGAGCAGGGCGTCCTTCCTCTCAATTCCTCCTCCATAGCCGGTCAGGCTGCCGTCGCTTCCGATAACCCGATGACAGGGAATGATCAGTGAAATAGGGTTTTTTCCTACCGCTCCTCCCACTGCCCGGCAGGACATCCGTTCTATCCCGCGCTCACGTGCTATCCTCCCGGCGATCTCACCGTAGGTCACCGTTTTTCCATACGGTATCTCAAGCATGATCTCTGCCACCCGGTTGCGAAACGCGGAACCTGTCAGATGCAGGCGGGGGGTAAATCCGGGATCCCTGCCCGAAAAATAGATGTCCAGCCAGCGCGCCGCGTCTTCAAAAACCGGCAGATCGCATTCGACGGCGTTTTCAGACAGCCCAAGTCCCAAATGTTTCTGATTTTCCTTAAACCAAAGTCCTGTAAGACCTTCATCATCCGCGGCAAGCAGGATCTCCCCCAAAGGCGAATGATAATTATTTGTATAAATCATTTTTTCCCTCCTCTTCGATGCCATGTCCGATGATAGTATACACAATACAAAGTGTCAGTATCGTTCAATTTTGTCAGAAAAAACAGCTTCTGCATTTATGCAAACGGCGTCGTGCTGAAAAAGAATCTGCTGATATCCTCGGGACAGTATTCATTATGCGTCATCCACCAGCGTACTGTTTCGGCAAAATCACAGACCATGTGATTCAGAATATATTCTTTCGGAATATCGGTTTTCACGTTTTCCAGTTCTCCGCGGAACACTTTTTCCAGATATTCTTTAAAGTAGCTCATAAACATCTCGCTGCTTTCGCACGACAGGATCCTTTTAATGTATCTTCCGTTGTCCTGCAAATGATACAGGATATGCGTGATCTCTCCCTTGATATCCTGCTCCTCAGATGAAAAGTCATGAGTTGTTTCTCTTGTCAGATCCTCCGCAAAGACATGATCAAAAATTTCCGAACACAAGGCCTTCAGCAGCTCGTCCTTTGTTTCAAAATGAGAATAGAAAGTACTTCGGCCAATGTTTGCCCTGTCTATGATCTCCTGCACCGTTATATTAGAATATGTTTTTGTCTCTAGCAGTGCGGTAAAAGCATCATATACCGCCTGTCTGGTCTTCTTCTGTCTGCGATCCATTTCTCCCTCCCGAACAAATCCGGTCAAATGTTCAGTAATGAACTTTTAGCAAGATCTGATTCTTGTCCTGTCTGCCGATGAACATTATAATCACAATTGAACAAAATGTTCGATATGAAATTAATTATATGACTTAAAACGCAGGCAGTCAACAGGAGGCATTCTATGTTCAAAAAGATTAACGATTTTTTGGCCGGATGGCCTATGACACTTGTCGGCGGCATATTCCTGGCGGCTTCATTTATTCTTCCCCGCATTGGGGTTCCCGCCGGAGAAAATCTGGCGTGGGTATGCGTCATCATATGCGGTATCCCTCTTCTGTATCTTGCAATATGGAGGCTCATCTTTAATAAGGGGATCAGCAGGATATCCTCCGCTCTTCTGATCTCAATGGCCATGATCGCCGCCGTTCTCATCGGGGATCTCTTTGCCGCGGGCGAAGTTGCATTCATCATGGAGATAGGCGCTCTTCTGGAAGATATGACTACAGAGAGGGCGAAAAAAGGCCTTAAAAACCTGATCGCTCTCGCTCCGGCAGCCGGACGGGTCATCAGGAACGGTGAAGAAATCAACGTCCCGGTGGAAGAAATTGTCAAGGATGATATTGTGAGGATCCTGCCCGGCGAGACCATTCCTGTGGACGGCGTGATCATAAGCGGCGAAACATCGATCGATCAGTCAGTAATGACCGGTGAAAGCCTTCCGGTCGATAAGTCCGAAGGGGATTCTGTTTTTTCAGGAACCATAAACCGTTTTGGAACCATAGATTTCAAAGCATCAAAGGTAGGCGAAGACTCCTCCCTGCAAAAACTCATCCGCATGGTGGAAAACGCGGAAAAAAAACAGGCTCCCACCCAGCGCATCGCGGATAAATGGGCCAGCTGGCTTGTTCCTGTTGCTCTTCTCATTGCTGTATTTGCATATCTGATAACCGGAAATATAGTCAGAGGCGTGACCGTTATGGTCGTATTCTGCCCCTGTGCTCTTGTGCTTGCCACTCCTACCGCCATTATGGCCGCTATCGGTCAGGCCACTAAACACGGCGTCATAATCAAATCCGGAGAAGCACTGGAAAAGATGGGGAATGTCGATATCATTGCATTTGATAAGACAGGTACTCTTACATTCAGAAAACTGGAAGTAACAGATGTGATCCCAAACGGAACCTTAACCGTGAAAGAACTGCTCACGATTGCTGCATCCGCAGAAAGCCGCAGCGAACACCCTCTCGGCAAGGCGATCACAGAAAAAGCCATTGCGGAAGGTTTGGGGCTTATAGATATTTCCGACTTCAAAATGTACGCGGGGCGCGGAATCACCGCTGTTATCAACGGAGTTTCCTACACTCTCGGAAACGAAAACTTTATCCTGAATGCAGGGTTCATGATAGATAAAAAAACCGCCGCAGCACTTAACAGACTGCGTTCAGAAGGGAAAGCTTCTGTCATTGCCGCCGATCCCGACGGCGTTACCGGCATAATAGCCCTCTCAGATATTTTGCGTCCTGAGGCTGCCGATATGGTAAACCGCCTGTCATCAATGGGCACCCGCTCCGTATTACTTACCGGCGATAATAAAAAGGCCGCAGAATATTTTGCATCAAAAGCAGGGATCACTGAGGTTTATGCCGATCTGCTGCCAGAGCAAAAAGTAGAAAATATAGCTCTCCTTGCGAAAAGAGGAAAGGTATGTATGATCGGAGACGGCGTGAATGACGCTCCTGCTCTGAAGACTGCTGACGTGGGCGTGGCCATGGGCGTTATGGGCAGCGACATCGCTGTTGAAGCCGCTGACGTTGCCCTCATGACAGATGATATTTCCAGGCTTCCCTATCTGAAATGGCTGTCGGATCTGACGGTGAAGACCATTAAGCGAGCCATAACAATATCTATGTGCATCAATTTCGCCGCTGTCACCATGTCCGTCCTCGGAATCCTGAATCCTACAACAGGCGCCCTTGTGCATAATGCAGGATCCTGCTTTGTCGTTTTGCTCGCGGCACTTCTTTATGACAGAAAATACATATAATATTATGGGGCCGTGTACCGTTACAATTATATTACATACTTTAATATTTTTGTAATGGTACACGTTCCGGGATCTTAGATCACAGAGGAAGTTCTCTGCCCTGATTTTTCCATTCAAGGAATTCTGCCGTAGCGGTGAACAGCACGTCTCCCGATGAATTCAGCGCAGTCTCCAGAGAGTCCTGTATCACGCTGATGATAAAACCAACGCCGACCAGCTGCATGGCAATGTCATTTGATATTCCGAAAAGGGAACAGCCCAAAGGCACGAGCATCAGCGATCCTCCAGCCACTCCTGAAGCGCCGCATGCAGAAAAAGTGGCCACGATACTTAGAAAAACAGCCATAGGCAGAGTCACATGCACGCCGACAGTGTATGCAGCCATCAGTGAAAAAATAGTTATAGTTACCGCAGCGCCGTCCATGTTTACGGTCGAACCCAGCGGTATCGATACCGAATACAGATCTTCATCCAGACCCAGAGATTTACACACCTCCATATTCACAGGGATATTTGCCGCCGAGCTTCTGGTAAAAAAAGCAGTCACGCCGCTGGAGCGGAGACAATGAATCAGAAGCGGGTAGGGATTATGTCTTAAGACAAGACCTACGATCAGAGGATTAATGATAAGCGCCACAAGGAGCATCGTTCCTACCAGCAAAGCGACAAGACGTCCGTATGTCACGAAAATCTCCGAACCGCTTTCCGCCACTGCACTGAAGACCAGACCCATGATACCCAGCGGTGCACAGGCAATGACCCAGCGTACAGCCTTTGATACGGCATCCGCCAGATCCGACATCATATCTCTGGTTGCAGGTGCCGACTTTTTGAGCGCAATTCCAAAGATCACCGCCCAGAACAATATACCGATATAATTAGCATTTGCCAGAGCGCTTACAGGATTTGAAACGATACTGTTCAGCAGTGTCATGACCACCTCCGACATCCCCTGGGGCGCGCCGGCACTATCCATAGTTTCGACTCCCGCAAGCGGAATCGTAACCGGAAATGCGAAGCTGGTAAATACAGCCGCCACGGCTGCCAGGAGAGTACTGGTAAGATACAGCACGACAACAGTTCGAACCTTCGACATATTTCCGCCTTTAGAGTTGGCAAGCGAAGACGCTACCAGAACAAAGACCAGGATCGGCGCAATAGCTTTCAACGCATTTACAAACAACTCTCCCGGGATTCCGATCCATCCAAGCTGCGGGACCGCAAATCCCAGCACGGCTCCGATGATCAACCCGATCAGGATCCGTACTATAAGACTCAGCGAGTTCCATTTTCTGATTAAATTCATAAAAACTCCTTACTATGGTACACGGTCCCCGATCTCAGCTTCTTCGCTTTTCTTTTTTCACCCATACATGCCATTTGGGCGCTTCAGGCATTGCCTCATGTCTGAAAAACGCTCTGATCACCCTGCGGTGAATAAAGCAACAGCACACCAGCAGAACACATACGATGATGAAAATAATGTTACTTGTTTTCATTATAATACAAATCCTCCTTTTTTTCTTATCATTTCCCTGGCAATTGTGAAACCCCTTGCAGTCAGGAAATTGTGTGACGATTCAAACGGCTTCCGCGCAAAGGGAATCAACAACCCCATAACTACTTCACCCGTCATAATCTTTTCCTCCTTAATGATGATTATATTTGATCTTAATATATCATGCCGTCCACTTTTTTATTGCGCACAACTACAATAATCATTTTTATACATAATCTATGGGAGGTCAATTTAGAAATACCATGCCACATTCTACTTTTGATAGAAATAGCATACAATTGTCTCATTTAGAACCATTAGTTTTATTCCCACCTGAAACTCTTCGCCACTGCAAGCGCTGCGTCTGCCGCTGTGGAATTCCCTGTAAAATCTGTCGCGAAAATAAAACAATAACTTCGCTCTCCCACTATATAGATCTGTGTCGCGACAGCCTCTTCGTAATCAATTCTGAATATATAGAATATATCTCCGTTATCCGTCTTTTTTCCTGAGCCTTCTACTGTCGCTCCATATTGCGCCGTCTGTCTTGCCAGCTGCTGCATAATTGCATCCCGAAATTGTTCATGGTCTGCAGCTGCATAACGGTTTGTTCCGTATTCCATAGAAAAATTGTCCGGCTGGCTGTCAGAGGCATGTCCCTCTTCCACGTAAAACTTTTTATTCTCCGTTGACATTTGCTCTGCAATTACCCACCCGTCAGGTATATCATATTTTGATCCATCGGCTGCCACATCCTGGCTATCATCGTTTCCCGTCTGTTCCGACGATACCTGGTTTTTATCATCCTTTTTCGAAAATGACACCTTAACCTTGACGCATCCTGACAAAATTCCCACTATAAGAATACCGGTCAGGCAGATAGCCGCTGCTCTTTTTTTCATCATATTTCTGTTCCCTTCCATACACTATACATTCATGCAATCGTGAAAATCCGGAATTTTCCAGGTCGTATAGTGTTTCGCGATCTGATGAATATTTTATTACGTTCCACAGCATTTAATCGCGATCTCTGATCGCGCACGAATTGCACGACGCACTTGTGCGTCTTCCTCTGCGATACGCCGGAGGATCAACTCAGAGGAGAATTCAAGAACGCCTCTGGCGTTCTTGCCGCGCCGCGCCCGGGACAAAGCCCCCTCCACTGAGTCAAGTATGATTCAATACCTGCCGCCTATAGAGGCAGGGACTCCCCATCTGAGTTGAACCTGCTATAAAACTATATGGGATAAGAACAAACGACGAACCAATTACAGTTCCTTTTTCTCAAAAATACGAATTGATATCATCATGGATATCAGAAAAAAACCAACGCCGGCAACGCCCAAAACTACAGGTATGATCACAGAAGATGTGCTCCGCATGATCGGCACGAACAGTTTCGTATCGGAACGGAAAACACGAACTACAAGAGTCGGTCCCAGCGCCATGATCAATACGGCCGCAGTAAACACAATCCCCGCTTTAGAAACACCGTACTTTATCGCGACAGGGGTGTATACTCCGTAAAGGACCGTTCCCAACATAAACGCCATTAATAACTCCGAAACGTTTAAAAAAACAAACCCTCTATAAAAGACCGCTGCAATTGAATACGCCGCAACGCAGCCCGCATAAAAGATCAAATAGCAGATATATTTGGCTATAACATAGCTTTCCCGGGAATAAGGCGATGCGCAAAGCAACGCTTTTGCTTTTATATTTTTTTCTTCTTCCGTCGCGACTGTCTGCATAAACCTCAATTCAATCAGAATCATCATATAAAAGAAGAACATTTTCCCGGTTTCCTGTATTCTGGCTGAATCGCTCATTAAAATGATCAACAGCAGCATTGCAAAAACAATGATTCCCAAAAAGGCCGGAGCCGATTTCTTCACCAGCAAAAAGTCTTTTCTCACAAGGTTAGAGATCATCATTTTTCCCCTCCGATGTACGCAAGCATAATATCTTCAATTGACGCCTTTTCAAACAGCACTCCGGGCAGCTCTTTCCTCGCTTTCAAGACCTGATCCGTTATCCCGGTAAATCCGAAAGGTGAAATCTTCAGGTTTCTTATGAGCCTTTTATTCCGTTCATTCAGCAAATCGACATTTCCCTTGACAATGCGGAAGGTATCAATCAGTTCATCTTTGCTTTTCTGAAAAACGATCCTGCCTCCGTCAATGAGGATAAGAATATCTGCAATCTTATCCAGATCGGAGACTATATGTGTCGAGAAAAAAACACCTTTACCTCCGTTTTTCATATAGCCCATAATAAGCTCCAGAAACTGACTGCGCACAAGGGGATCAAGTCCGCTTGTAGGCTCGTCCATGATAAGGATCTCAGCCTGATGAGACAAAGCCAGCACAAGAGCATATTTCATCTTCATTCCGCTGGATAGCGTAGATATTTTTTGCTTTGGATCAAGGCCAAATTTATCCATAAAAGATGTGTAATCAGCATCGCTCCAATTGGAATAAGCCGGAGCGATAATGCTTTTCATATCCTTCATGGACAGGTCGTTATAAAAATAGCTGCTATCCATGACAATGCCGATCCTGTCTTTGATCTCCCGCTGATGTTTATCCGCATCCAGGCCAAAAATCCTTATTGTTCCCTCATCTTTAAGTGCAAGGCCGAGAATTGATCGTATCGTGGTGGTCTTTCCCGCGCCATTAGCCCCGATAAAACCGGTAACACATCCTTCCGGTAATGAAAAGGAAATGTTTTCCAACGAAAATGCCGGATACCTTTTTACAAGCTTTTTTACTTCAAGAATGTTTTCCATAGTCAGTCCTCCTCGTATAGAATATCCAGCATTGCATATAGCTCATCTTTAGCAATGCCAAACAGTTTTGCGTTATAAACAGCTTTTTGCAGATCCTGCTCGATGATACGGCGCCTGGAATCCCGGAGCAACTCTAAATTACTCATGGATACAAAAGTTCCTCTTCCCGCCTGAATGACAGCAAAGCCCTCTTTTTCCAATTCCTCATAAACGCGGCGGATCGTCAGGACACTTACATGAATTGCATTCGCAAAGTTGCGTATGGACGGTAAAAGCTCTCCATCTTCTAATTCTCCTTTTAAGATAGCATCCTTGATCTGCTCCTTGATCTGCATATACAGCGGAACATCCGATGAATTGGATATGATTACATTCATAATCTGCATCCTCCCAACTGTGTATGTTATATATGCACAGTATACACTTTAATCACGATTTTGTCAATGACAACGTATTTTTTTGACCCAAAAAGGGGATCGGTCCTCCCGATCCCCCTGGCTGATAATTCAATCTGTTTATTATCACTCTGTTTTTATCTGCTTTCTTTTCTCATCATGACCGTAACTATGATCAGAAAAAGCATTGATAGCCATATTGTTCTGGTATACAGTACCATCGATATAACTCCGCCTGCGCCTGCACCTATGGCGAAAAACAAAATAATACCCAAAAAATGAAGAGCTTTGATCAGCGACGCCTCATCTCCGTTCCTAAAATAATGCGACAAGCTCTCCGTTCCGCTTCTCAGGTTTCCTATACACATTGTGCTGGCGTATCCGTAACCATGTACCTTTCTGAAAGCCTGCACCTGCATGGCACATGTAAACGAAACAAGCATATTTGCGGCCATGTTCATATTTGAAGGCAAAAATCCCACAATGCCCAGCAGCGCTATTTCGATGAGCAGTACGATCTGTCTCCAATGAAACTTCTTAGCATTTTTACACCTGAATTCTATCTGTTCGGTTATAAAGACTCCTGCAGCAAACGAAACCAAAGGCAGCATATAGCGTATCCCTGCATCCCATTGTCCCATCATAAAATTTTGACTCATAAGGACAACGTTGCCTGTCTGCGCATTAGCAAATACCTTTCCTCTTACGTTAAATGTATACGCATCCTGCAAACCGCCCGAAAAAGAAAGCATTGCACTTAGCCTGAAGCTTTCCGAAGTCTGCATCATAAACCTCTTTTCTATTTAAGGACCGTGTACCATTACAATTATGTTACATATGTAACACTTTTTTAAAGGTACACGGTACCGGCAAATTATGAGTCGAAGAAATGCTGCCCGTCGTCTGTCACAAGCCGTTTTGTCCTGGGATATTCAAATATATTACTGTTTTCAGCGTTTGCTTCAAGATAAGCGGCAAACTCATTTGCATACCATTTCGCCATTTCGAGGTTATGCATAAGGTAATGTCCGCAGTTTTCAGGCGTGGTGCCGGGCACCTCCTGTGCGTCATTCACAGACTTAAAAGCCCGCAGCACCAGATCATAGATCTCACGCGGAGCGCGGCCGCCTTTGAGTATGAGATAAAAACCTGTAAGACATCCCATAGGGCCCCAGTAAATAACCTCATCCTTCCAATCCGGATCGTTTCGGAGAAAGGTTGCGATTAAATGTTCAAGTGAATGCATTGCCCCAACATCAATGACCGGCTCCCTGTTCGGTCTTTTCAGCCTTATATCGTAAGTCGTAACAGAATGACCGCCCAGATCATCAACCCTGCTTGTAAAAATACCGGGAACGATACGCATATGGTCTACTGAAAAACTCTCTATTAATTTCATCTACATCTCCTCCTTTGTTCCAATTGCCATCACTTTGCAGAGATACTTTAAATTTAAACTGTTTATCTGCAAAAAGGCACTTTAAGTCAATACTCTCTTTCCAGGTATACTTTTTGTTTTCTGTCTGCCATATACATACAGTGCAAAAAACACAGCGAACACATACACCGCGGATATTGCAATATTAACATACATATTTGACTTGAATAACAACATCAGAATAACAAACACCACAGAGATAAACAATATCTGCAAAACCAGTTTCCGGCACATCGCAAGATTTTCCTTTGCAAATCTAAGCAGCCCAAACATACACAGAAAATACAACAGCATGTCCGATAATATATACAAATATAAGATCATATACCAATTCGAGATATTCGACCTTCTTCTCTTCCCTGACTTCAGCTGGCATAATTCACCCTCTTAGACTTCGGTTTTAACATTTGACGTCATTGTTATGATTAATAAAAACTTCCCTCTTCATATCGAAAGGCAGCTGTGATCACGAAAAAACATATTGAAAGTTTAAATCTTTACTTTTTCTCCTCCAAGCCTCGCTCCTAACGCAAAAGCATTCTCCAAATCCAATGGAAACTGTTTATCCCTCATCTCCTTTTTATGTGTTTCATCAAAGCCTGCCATATTATACCTGCTGTAATCTGTCACCTGCAGGGTATCGCAGCATGCATATACTTCTACTGATCCGTTCAGAGCTTTAAAACTCTCTGCCACCTCTTCTGCTTTCTTTTTGTACGCGAAATCATAGAAAGATTTTGGCGCATTCATAGTCAGGATGATGCCAACATTGACCTTGCCGGTAAAATAATTCGAATAATCATCATAGGAAAGCGCGCAGAAATGGAGTCTCTCGATCATACCATGTACCTGGCTCGTAATATCTCCCAGATATATAGGTGATCCAATGATAAGAGCGTCAGCGGCAAAAATCCTGTCTAAAACCGGAGACAAATCATCCTTCCAGAAGCATTTGCATCGCACGGCACCTTTTCGCTTGCACGCCATACAGCTCCGGCATCCGGTATACGAAAGATCAAACAGATCAATATATTCCACCTCTGCGCCGGCCGATTCGGCGCCTCGCTTCGCTTCTTTCAGCATCTTAGCTGTATTCCAGTTCTTTCTGGGGCTGCCATTAAGTATTATTACCTTCATCTACTATCCTCCTCATAAAGAAATACCCAATGATATTATTTGTTCATCTGTTCATCCGCCCATCGATACACCGATTCCAAAGCCGGAATCAAGGATCTTCCTCTCTCAGCAAGTGAGTATTCCACCGTTGGAGGGATTGTGCTGTATTGCTTACGGGTAATGAATTCGTCTTTCTCCAGCTCTCTCAGACACTTCGTCAGCATGGTGGCTGTGATGCCAACGACCTTCCTCTCAAGCTCCCTGTATCGCAGCGTCTGGTTCTCGGCATCCGCTATATACCACAGGATCGGAAGTTTCCATTTCTGTCCGATCAGATTCATCGCATAAAGGATCGGACAGTCTGTCTCATAGATGTTTTTTTCTTTTGGTAACGGTTTCCCGGCCATATATAATCTCCTTTACTATATTTTTTATAGCGGCAAAGATAATTCTGCCTCCTTGTTTTTTCTTTGTGTCTAATTATAATAAAGCATAATGAATTTGTAAAGGAGGCAGTTTACTGTGAAGCAGATATTTGAACCCGTGAAATTAAACCATATGGAACTGAAAAACCGTCTCGTCCGCTCCGCCACTTGGGAAGGGATCGCAAACCTTGACGGCAGCGTCACAGAAGAAGCGTATGAGATCTATGAAGAACTGGCAAAAGGCGGCGTCGGCGCTATCATCACCGGCTTTACCAGCGTTTCTCTCCATGACTACTACTTTGACGGCATGATGCGATTGTGTGACGACGCGCTCATCCCGCAATATAGAAAACTGACTGAGCTCATACACGCCGAAGGCATTCCCGCCATCACACAGCTTGCCCTGGGAGGCTATTATCGAGAGACTGACGGCCGCTATCTGCGGGTTGAACCTGACAATATGACAACTGACGAGATCAGGTTTGTCATCAGGCAGTTCACAGAAGCTGCCATCCGCGCAGAAAAAGCAGGCTTTGACGGCGTTCAGATCCACGCTGCCCATTTCTTCTTTTTAAGCCGATTCATCAGCCCCGCTGTAAATCATCGTTCCGATGAATACGGCGGATCAACGGAAAATCGTGCCCGGATCCTTCTGGACATAATGGACGGCATCCGCAAGGCTGCTCCAGGGCTTCATGTAACGATCAAAATCACCTGCAGCGACTTCACTTACGGAGGACTCGCAGAAGATGAATGCCTTTCCATCTGCCGGATGCTTGATGAGGCGGGCATCGATTCCATCGAAATCAGCGGAAACGGCACATCTGTCGGCGGGATCAAAGCCCATGAATCTGGCTTACAAGGCCGCACAGCTGGCCGCCCCTGAAAAAGCCGGCTCATTTCTCAGAGCTTTACGTCATGCCGCGGTAATAGACCGCCTTCCGATCACCCATTATGAGATCATTATGAAAATTGTAAGGGAAACCGGGATCAACGAAGAAGCCTTCAACAGATACTACCATGACGGGAGCGCTGAAGCAGCCTTAAATGAGGATCTCTCTTTCGCGCGACGTTTGGGGATCCGTTCTTTACCCACATATCTGATACAGTACAAAGACAAAGCTATTTTGATACAAAGCTTCGATTATAATGACTTTTCAGCCGTGTTCAGCCGCATAACAACAGGCGAATAACCACATAAGAAACAGAGAATAAACCAGGGCGACATCATCCAGCGTTCATTCGGGATCTCTGATCGCGCGCGAGTTGCGCGACGCACTTGTGCGTCTTCCTCTGCGCAGCTCTGCGATCCTCCGGAGGCTCAACTCAGATGAGGGACTGAAACCCTCAACTGAGTCAAGTTTGATTCAATACCCACCGCCTATAGAGGCGGGGGACTCCCCATCTGAGTTGAATATATGCGAACGTTTGCATATAATAAACTAAAACTTCCATATATCATTTCCGAAACGGTTGTTTCGGGTTCTGCAGTTTAACAGGTGATTATGACACTCCACGTGGTTGGGAAATAGTGTGATGATTCAAACAATCTGCACAAGCATTAGAACTTCTGCATGAACGGAATCTGCTGTATGAGCAGAAATCATATTG
>DFHP01000121.1:20540-28880 GCA_002371335.1 Eubacterium sp. UBA3720 | reverse complement strand
AAGAAAAAATCAAAAAAGAAGAAAGATACTGCACATCAGGAAGAGGAAGCATCCGGATCTGCAGACGTGACTCCGTCCGCAGATGGAATATCACAGCCGGAGCGGGAAATGAAGGAGCAAATGGAGGATCAGGAGACGCCGTCAGAAAACCAGACGATACAGACGGAAAACGGCGAAGCTAAAGATAAGGACGATACCTCAAAGCCGGAAGCCGGGAAAGAAAAGAAGGAAGAAACCTCCGAACAGTCAAAAGCAGGCGAAGAAAAAGAAAATGAAGATAAAAATGAATATTCCGGACCGGAGGTGGATATTGCCGATATTCTCCGCGAAATAGAAGCGATTCAGTCAGAAGCCTATATGACGGGAAGGACCGCGGGAAGATTCAAGACAGGTCTGGACAGAAAACGTCTTGACGGAGACAGTGACGATACCGCACAAAAACCGATTGTCAGATTTGATAAGGAAGAGAAAGAATTCAAGAACGTTGAGGCTGAGGAAAAAGCCCGCAGGGAGGAGATCAGAAGAAACGCCATTAAAGGTGAAAATCTTACGGGCGTCGCTTCTTTCATAAAGAAAAACCTGACAGAAGAGGCAAACGGGGCAAAGATCGCCGCCAGAAAAAAACAGGATGAGAGAATTGCCCTTGAGGCAGCTGAAAAAGAGGAGCGGGAAAAAGAACGGGCAGAGCTGGAGGATGAATTTGATGAGATAGCCATGGGTGCAGGAGCTCTTAACAAGGCTGTCGGCAAGGCCAGAACCGCTGTGGAAAATTCCGAAAAAGCACGTGCGGAGGAAGAACTTCGGAGAACGAAAGGAAATGACACAGCAGAAGGACAGCCTTCCTCGCCGGCAGACGGTTCCGGGCAGAAGCATAAAAAAGATGCCGCGGGAACATCAGAGTCCGGCAGGGTTGGTATGCCGGATAAACGGGAGTTTATGGAACAGCCCGGCGTTGTACAGAAAATGAACCTCAGTGAGCTGGCAGATCTCATAAGAGTGCAGGAAGCCCGCGCCACAGATGACGCTCCGGAATTTACGATCCCGGAACGTCCGGAAAAACCGAAGGATGTTTTTCCGGTCAATGATCAGACTCCGGAACATCCGGAAGAGCCGAAGGATGCGCTGTCAGGCAATGATCAGACTCCGGAACATCCGGAAGAGCCGGAAGAGACTCTTTCAGACAGCGGTCAGATCCCTGAAATTTCAGAAGAAGCCCGCCGTATGCTTCGTGAATTCTACGAGAATACGGATATAAAGTTTGAGGAAGAAGATGAGGAAACAGGCCCCCGTCCGGTATTCATGGAATTTGATGAGGAGGATGAGGAATCGGCAGGTCCCCGTCCGATCATGATGGAGCCGGAGGAAACGGAAACACAGGACGCTGCAAAGAACGATGAAGATGCTCCGGCTGACAGGAAAGAGCCAAAACATCTGATCGACATTGAACCTGACGAGGAGACTCCGGAAAGCATGCCGCAGGAGTCTCCGGAGACGGCTGAAAACGCCGGTTCGCAGGAGGAGGCCGAAACACAGGAAAGAGAAGCTGACGCCGAAGATGGCGGTAATCCGGATAACGGGATCAGTGCCGGGCCGGATGGGAAGTCATTGGAGAATTCCCGGACAGAAGAACGCCTCGCTCAGAAGGAAAAATTTGATCAGCTTCAGCAAACGACCAGTAATCTGAAGTTCATGCTGAAAAATGCTCCGGGGGAAAATGAAGACCGGAAAACGAAGAAACAATAACTGTCAGGAGGCAGACGAATGAAAGTTGTCATTGTGACGCATTCATCGACCTATGAAGCCAGAGCCGGCGCAATAAAAGAATACTGCAGCCGTCTCGGATATGAAACGTTATGTGTGTTTTCGGATTTTGACCATCATGCTCACAAGGTCAGAACGGAAGAGAGAAAAGAGGATGTAGTCTATCTTCCGCTGAAGCCCTACAGGAAGAATCTTTCTGTCAGAAGGATGAAATCTATCTACGATTTTTCATTGGAGGCGGAAAGGTATCTCGCAGAAATTGAATTTGACATTCTTTACGTGATGGTTCCTGCAAATTCGCTGGCGGCCATGGCGCAGCGTCTGAAGAGCAGGAAAGATTTCAGGCTGATCATGGATATCATGGATCTTTGGCCGGAGGCGCTCCCGCTGGAAAAGGCCGGGTGGCTGCCGCCTGTCAGATACTGGAAATGGCTCAGGGATAAAAGTCTTTCCTCCGCGGACACTGTGATCACAGAATGTAATTATTACAGGCAGTTCCTGAACGTGCCGGACGAAAAGGTCCGGACCTTATACTGGGTAGATCCTTCGACCGCGGAGGAATCCGATGCCGGCCGGGGGACTCAAATAATTCAGAATGCCGCGCCTCTTGGCGAGGCTGATCAGGCTGCTGAACAGACAGGAGAAGAGCAGACAAGCGAAGAAATGCAGAACTCCGGAACGGGAAAAGCTGCCGATGCAGACATAAGACATCCCGAAAATGATCAGGAGCTGCAGTTATCATATATCGGCGCTATCAATAATATAATTGATATCGACGGTATTTCCGGTCTGCTGGCAGAGCTTGGAAAGCTTACAAGGTTCCGTCTGCACGTAGTCGGGGACGGAGAGCACAGGAAGGATTTCCTGAAGGCTCTTCGGGACAAAAACATTAAATACGTCTATTACGGAAAGATATATGACGCAGACCGGAAAAAGGAAATCCTCGATAAGTGTGATTTTGGCATAAATATGATGAAAAAGGGTGTTACGGTAGGTCTGACAATGAAATCAGTGGATTATCTGGCTCACGGAATACCGCTTATAAACAATATTCCCGGAGATACCTGGGAAATGATGGAAGAGGGAAACGCCGGCATAAACGTGGGGCGCGGGAAAAACGCATTTAAAAAGGCTGCCCGGGAGATCGCGGAAAGCCGGAAAAACATTGAGCAGCTGCGGCGCAGCGCAATTTTTCTGTACAGGAACAGATTTACAAAAGAGGCATTTGAGGACACGCTCAGAGAGATTTTGAAATGATAGATATTTTATTAGCTGCATATAATGGAGAAAAGTATCTTCAGGAACTTCTGGATTCATTAAAGGAACAGACATACAGTGACTGGAAATTGATCGTCATTGATGACTGCTCCGAAGATGATACGGTAAATATACTGAACAGATTTTCGCGGGAAGCCGGCGTACAGGTGGAGCTGATACGGAACAGGACACGGGAAAGATCCGGAAAGAATAATTTTATCAGACTGCTGCGGCGGTCCGGAAGCGAATATTTCATGTTTTGCGATCAGGATGACGTATGGCTTCCGGATAAGATTGAAAAGACGCTGAAGCTAATGAAAAAAACTGAGAGTGAGAATAACGGGAAAAGGATCATTCCTGCGCTGGTGCACACGGATCTGCAGGTCGTGGATGAAAAACTAATACCTATCCGGGACTCGTTTTTCGGATATTCCGGTCTCAGAAAGGATTTTTCACTGAAATATCTGCTGTGTCAGAATACCATTACCGGATGCACGCTTATGGGAAACGCGGCCCTGCGGAGGGTGTTCTGTGAGAAGAAGCCCGATCCGGACATGCTGAATATGCATGATGAGTGGCTTGGACTGATAGCTGCATGCTTTGGAAGGATAGCTTTTCTGGATGAGGCGACGATTCTTTACAGGCAGCATGGGAATAACACAGTAGGCGCCGCGGATGCGGGAAGTCTGAAGTATCAGCTGCAGAGGCTGAAGGTTTTCAGGGAGATGAAAAAAAGCAATATGGATCATGTGACCGAAGCCGCTTATTTCCTGGAGCTTTACGGACCCCATATTCATAACAGAAAGAACAGAAAGCTGCTTCAAAGGTTTGCCCGGGCAGAGACGGCTTCGGCGATGTATTACAGGAAGACCTGTGTTTTCCTGGGAATACTGAAATACCCTTTGAAAAGGGCCTTTATGCAGATATTGCTGGCGCAGAAATAACTGATAAAAACTTCCGTTAAAAAATTGAGGCTGGATTTAAAATATGATTTCAGTTGCTATGGCCGTCTGCGACGGCGAGAAATATATTGAACAACAATTGCGGTCGATAATGGAGCAGACAAAGATCCCCGATGAAATCGTAATATCGGACGATGCGTCCTGCGACCGTACGCTGGAAATAGTGGATGATATCCGGATGGAATTTGAGGAGGCAGAAATCCCGATCCTGTTCCGGGTGATCAGAAATAAAGTAAGACAGGGCTATATCAGGAACTTCAGGAATGCTCTGGAAAAATGCAGAGGGGATATTATATTTCTCTGTGATCAGGATGATATCTGGATGAGAGATAAGGTATCGAGGATGACGGCTCTACTGGAGAAATATCCGCAGATTCAGGTACTTGCATCAGGGTTTTCAATGATCGATGAAAACGGCGATCTTCTGCCGGATCATGACCGCGGGCGCGGTACAAATCAGAATCTGCTGAAAAGGAGAGTTCCTGCAGGAAAGATCACGAACATCGCATTAAAAGAGCTGATATACCATAATTTCTGTCAGGGATGCGCCATGGCGTTCCGGAAAAATGTGAAGGATGAGTTTCTCGAAAACTTTACGGACAGCATTCCTCATGACTGGCAGATCAATCTTTCGGCAGCTGTCGGAGGGGGAACGTATTTCTACGATCGAAAACTGTTCCGGTACAGGATACACCGGGATAATACCACAGGGCTCGCCGAAGGGCAGAGTCTCCGGCAAAAGAAAAGCGGGGAGGTTCGTATGAAGGTCCCGGAGCAGGGGCTGGAAAATCTGCGATATCTGCAGGAGCGTTATCCAGAATATTTCGAAAAAACCCCGGGTTTGAAAAAAAGACTGGTTTTTACGAAAAAAAACCTGCAGGCCATGCGTCAGAGGAAGATACTGCCCCTGATGCTGCAGAATCTGTGTCCTTTTTACGGAGAAATGAAGAGTTTCCTTGGCAGAATGCTTGATTTGTGGTATGTTGTAAATCGCAGTATATAATTTCGTAAAAATTATCAAAGAAATTTAACATAATTCAGAAGATAGAATGGGATAAAGGAGAAAGTGTATGAAAGGTATTGTTCTTGCAGGCGGTTCAGGAACCAGATTATATCCGCTGACAAAGGTTACATCGAAGCAGCTGCTTCCGATCTATGATAAGCCTATGATCTATTATCCGCTGTCTGTCCTGATGAACGCAAAGATCAGGGATATCCTGATCATTTCCACGCCGCAGGATACGCCGCGTTTTAAAGAGCTTCTGGGAGACGGAAGCCAGTTTGGCCTGAATCTCAGCTACAAGGTGCAGCCTTCACCGGACGGACTGGCACAGGCGTTCATCCTTGGAGACGAGTTCATCGGCGATGACTGCGTAGCCATGGTCCTTGGCGATAACATTTTTGCCGGTCACGGTCTTTCAAAAAGACTGAACGAGGCAGTAGACAACGCAGAGAGCGGAAAGGGAGCAACCGTATTCGGCTATTATGTGGAGGATCCGGAGAGATTCGGTATCGTAGAGTTCGATCAGGAAGGACGGGCTATTTCCATAGAGGAGAAGCCTGATAAGCCAAAGAGCAATTACTGTGTGACGGGACTATATTTTTATGACAACAGAGTAGTGGATTACGCAAAGAACCTGAAGCCTTCGGCCCGCGGAGAGCTGGAGATCACGGATCTCAACAGGATCTACCTTGAGCAGGGACAGCTTAACGTAGAGCTGATGGGACAGGGCTTCACATGGCTGGACACCGGTACCCATGAAAGTCTGGCTGAGGCTACGAACTTTGTAAAAACCATCGAGGCGCACCAGCACCGTAAGATTGCGTGCCTTGAGGAGATTGCTTTCCGCAACGGATGGATCAGCAGAGATGAACTTCTCAAGGAGTATGAAGTACTGAAGAAGAACCAGTACGGACAGTACCTGCTGGATGTACTCGAGGGTAAATACGTTGATATCCTGGCAAAATGATGCCGCTTTGTTCCATAGGAAATCACTATCATTTCCCATGAAACAAATCCTGGGTGGAAGCATACGCTGAACAGAGGAAGGCGGCAAGACTGCCGTGCGGCAGCGCACAAAGTCCGCTTGCGGACTTTGTTTACATCGCCACAAAGATAGAAAGGAATAAAAAATATGAATATAATCGTTACCGGCGGAGCCGGCTTTATCGGATCCAATTTTGTTTTTCATATGCTGAATAAATATCCTGACTACAGGATCATCTGTCTGGATAAGCTTACATATGCAGGAAATCTTTCCACGCTGAAACCGGTGATGGACAATCCGAATTTCCGCTTCGTCAAGGCTGATATCTGTGACAGAGACGCCGTTTATCAGCTGTTCGAGGAAGAGCATCCTGACATGGTGGTGAATTTTGCCGCCGAATCCCATGTAGACCGGTCTATTGAGAATCCGGGAATTTTCCTGGAGACAAACATCATGGGAACAGCAACGCTCATGGATGCATGCCGAAAATACGGAATCAGCAGATATCATCAGGTTTCTACGGATGAGGTTTACGGAGATCTCCCGCTGGACCGCCCGGATCTTTTCTTCACCGAGGAGACGCCTATCCATACCAGCAGTCCTTACAGCAGCTCAAAGGCCGGAGCAGATCTTCTGGTACTTGCATACCACCGTACATACGGTCTGCCCGTTTCCATCAGCCGCTGCTCCAACAATTACGGACCGTATCACTTCCCGGAGAAGCTGATTCCGCTCATGGTGATCAACGCGCTGCATGACAAGCCGCTTCCGGTTTACGGAGAGGGACTCAATGTCCGTGACTGGCTGTATGTGGAGGATCACTGCAAGGCTATCGATCTGGTTATTCATAAAGGACGTGTGGGCGAAGTTTATAATATCGGCGGACACAACGAAATGAAGAATATAGACATCGTTAAACTGATCTGTAAAGAACTGGGCAAACCCGAGACTCTGATCACTCACGTTACCGACCGTAAGGGACATGACATGCGTTACGCCATCGATCCGACAAAGATCCATAATGAACTCGGATGGCTTCCGGAAACGATGTTCGCGGACGGAATCAAAAAGACGATCAGATGGTATCTGGATAATGAGGACTGGTGGCAGCCGATCATCAGCGGAGAATACCAGAATTATTACGAGCAGATGTACGGAAACCGCTGACTTCTTCCGCAGAGCGTTTTACCTGCGGGAAAGATACGTTTTCAGAAGTGACGGCTGTGACAGCCGGAAATAAAGGTTCATAACAGGAGAGTATTATGAAAGTATTTGTAACAGGCGTTGCAGGACAGTTGGGACATGATGTGATGAATGAACTGGCCAAACGCGGACACGAGGGGATAGGAAGCGACATGGCGCCGGAATACAGCGGCATCCAGGATGGTACGGCCGTGACCGGAATGCCTTATGTATCGCTGGATATCACCGATAAGGCGGCTGTGGAAAAGACTATTGAAGAGATCGCTCCGGATGCAGTCGTGCACTGTGCCGCTTGGACAGCTGTGGACCTGGCGGAGGATGAAGATAAAAAGGACAAAGTCCGCGCCATTAACGTAGGAGGAACGGAAAACATTGCTCTTTCCTGCAAAAAAACAGGTGCAAAAATGCTGTATCTGAGCACGGATTATGTATTCAACGGACTCGGAACAGAGCCATGGAAACCGGACTGCAAGGACTATGCGCCTCTGAATGTATACGGACAGACAAAGCTTGACGGAGAACTTGCCGTATCCGGAATTCTTGACAAATATTTCATCGTGCGCATCGCGTGGGTGTTCGGCGTAAACGGAAAGAATTTCATAAAGACAATGCTGAACGTGGGACAGAAATACGATACGGTCCGGGTCGTAAACGATCAGATCGGATCTCCCACATATACATTTGATCTTGCGAGACTGCTGGTGGATATGATCGAGACAGATAAGTATGGCTACTATCACGCCACGAATGAGGGAGATTATATTTCCTGGTATGATTTCACATGTGAGATCTACAGACAGGCAGGATTAAAGACCAGAGTAGTTCCGGTCACCACAGAGGAGTACGGTCTTTCAAAGGCCGCAAGACCGTTCAACAGCCGTCTGGACAAATCAAAGCTGACAGAGAACGGATTCCGCCCTCTGCCGGAGTGGCAGGATGCCCTTCGCAGATACCTGCAGGCTATCGAATGGTAAATAAGTGAACAAAGAATAAAAAGCGAATAGACAATAGCGTGGATCGAAGGCCTTAAAAACCCCATAGATCCGCCTATTGTCAGTTTTGCGTTTAAGAAATATATGTAACATCAAGGTAAAAGAGACGTTTCCGGACGAAATATTGTAAGGAACAAAAATTTCCCACATTTTATTTCTGAAACAGTCTTATCATGA
>DFHP01000121.1:5239-20434 GCA_002371335.1 Eubacterium sp. UBA3720 | reverse complement strand
GGTACTAATGAATTTTCGGCGTTTTCACTTGAAAATTCAAAGTGCCGGCCGCAAGCCAAAACCTTTACGATGTTATTTTTCATGATGACGACTGACCCTTCATTCTGAAGTGGGGAGTTTTTGTAAGGAAATTGCGGGATTCCGAATTGCAGGAAATTTGAGTCACCTGAGAATTAAAGAATATGAAAGGAAAGTATAAAGGAATGGGTCAGATAACAGTGACAAAATGCCCGATCGAGGGATTATATATTATCGAGCCGACAGTACACGGAGATAACAGAGGCTATTTCATGGAGACATATAATCAGAATGATATGAAAGAGGCCGGTCTGGATATGGTATTCGTACAGGATAATCAGAGCATGTCCGTAAAAGGCGTTCTCCGGGGCCTTCATTTTCAGAAGGAATTTCCGCAGGGAAAGCTGGTACGGGCGATCAAGGGATCGGTTTTTGATGTGGCTGTCGACCTGAGAGAGGGCAGCGAGACTTACGGAAAATGGTTCGGAGTAGAACTGACCGAGGAGAATAAAAAGCAGTTTTATATTTCGGAAGGCTTTGCCCACGGATTTCTGGTACTGAGTGACGAAGCGGAATTCTGCTATAAGGTTACGGACTTCTATCATCCCGGCGACGAGGGCGGACTTGCCTGGAATGATCCGGAGATCGGCATTGAATGGCCGCAGCTAACAGGGGAATATCCGGGTTCCGCGGACGGATCCGGTTACGCGCTTGAGGACGGCACAAAGCTTACGCTCAGCGATAAAGACCAGAAATGGCTCGGGCTTAAGGATACGTTCCGGTTCTGAGAGAAAAAATGTTGTCGGAAAGCCGGAAGGGCCGGCGGAAACGGCCGTACGCAAATACGGATGCGCTGCGGTCAGGATCACTATATAAGGATATGTAAATGAAAGAATATAACGCAATTGAAGTGCGAAATATGTCTAAAAGCTTTAAGGTCCAGAAGGGCGGCGCCAAAACATTAAAGGAAAGACTGGCGTTCGGCCGTCAGGAGGTTACCTATAACGAGGTGCTGAAAAACATCAATCTGGACATAAAAAAGGGCGAGACAGTCGCACTAATCGGAACCAACGGAAGCGGTAAATCCACACTGCTGAAGCTGATGACGAAGATCATTTATCCGAATAAAGGAACAGTCGAGACACAGGGAAAGCTCACATCTCTTTTGGAGCTGGGAGCAGGCTTCCATCAGGATTTTACGGGCCGCGAGAATATATATTTTAACGCGGCGATCTTTGGACTGACGGAGAAAGAGATCAACGCCCGTATCGACGAGATCATTGAATTCTCGGAGCTTGGGCATTTTATAGATGAGCCGATACGTACTTATTCATCAGGTATGTACATGCGTCTGGCGTTTTCCATCGCCATAAATGTAGACGCGGAGGTACTTTTGATCGACGAGATCCTTGCGGTGGGCGACGCGCATTTTCAGGATAAATGCTACGCTAAGCTGAAGGAGTACCGCGAGGACAAAAACAAAACGGTCGTTATCGTCTCACACTCGCTGGCTGTCGTGCGCGATCTCTGCGACCGTGCCATCTGGATATATAAAGGCGAATTTAAGCTGGACGGACCGCCGGTTTATGTCATCGAGGAATACCTGAACCAGATTGCCATAGACAATCAGGAAGAAAGAAAAAAAGACGGCGAGGAAGGCGGAAGCGAGAACCACGGCGCGCTTTATATCGATGTTCCGAAGGATTTCGCCAGAGTCAGTCTCGGCGATCCTACATTCCAGATCCAGGGATGGGAGGTCAGCAACTGCAGGGATGCCGTTCTGGAGATCAAAGTGGGAGACAAGCCGGTGAACGATATTTTCCGTGTGCCTCGTCAGGATGTATATGACGCATATTCGGAGATCTATGGCGGATTCATGGACACTGATACGATCGGCTGGGCGACGAACGTTCCGACGGAGGAATTCCTCGGAGATGTTTCCGGCAGAGAAGTCCGCATCACCGTCACATTGAAGGATGATAAAGACAATGAGATGGGTGAGAGGAGTCTGACCATTTATATCGACAAGGAATAATACGGAAGGAAACACATGTTTACTAATATCTATAACTACAGAGAGTTATTAAAAACAAATGTAAAAAAAGATATCCGCGGTAAGTATAAAGCGTCTGTCCTGGGCGTGCTCTGGTCGTTCATGAATCCGCTTCTGCAGGTTCTGGTATATGCCATCGTCATGCCGATACTGCTGCGTAATTCTATCAATAATTACGTACTTTACCTAACGACCGGAATTCTTCCGTGGACATATTTTATGACAGTGATCGCGGGATGTACAACCTGTGTCAAAAGCAATGCGGGAATCATAAAAAAGGTGTATTTCCCCAGAGAGATACTGCCCATATCGGTCATGGCCAGCGCTTTTGTGAATTTCATGATAAGCTGTCTGATCATTATATGTTTCTGCTTCCTTTACGGAGTAGGAATATCCTGGCATATCATTCTGGTGCCGGTCATTGCGGCGGTACAGGGACTGTACGGTCTGGGACTGGGATTCATTTTTGCGGCGATCGATCCGTATATACAGGATATGGAGTTTATCGTGAATTTCTTCCTGAACATGATGATGTATGCCAGCCCGATCATCTATGAGGCGTCCACATTCGCGGGACAGGGAGTGCTGTATCTGGCCATCAGGATGAATCCGATGACGCAGCTGATCGAGGCGTACCGTATGCTTTTCATGTATCACGGAATTCCGAACCTGAGGAATATACTGATCGTTCTGGCCGGAAGTCTGATCCTGGACGTGATAGGCTACAATGTTTTCAAAAAATGTGAAAAAGGTTTTGCGGAGGCTCTTTGATGAGTTTGAAATATTTCATTGAACAGGTGAAAATAAATTCCCTGGAAAAATATCATAACGTTTCTGTCCGGGGCTGGTGCGTAGATACGGATACCGGCGCGATCCCGGAAATACTGCTTTCCCTGAACGGAAAGAACGCCAGATACAGTTTCGTGGCAGTGCCAAAACCGGACGTATGCGCGGAGTATCATCTCACAAATGATTCTCTTTCCTGTGGTTTTCGTCTTCTGGTGAAGTCGAAATCTGCCATTACGTCCTTGAAAGCCGCAGCTGTAACGGAAGAGGGAAAAGAAATCATTCTGAAAATGAATGAGAAGGAGCTTTCAAAGGTAACTTCAGGGGAAACGGTAGAATACGCCATCGACGCGGTACATCAGGAAGAAGATTCAAATATGGTGAACGTGGACGGATGGGCGGTTTCCTATCTCCATGAGGATATTGATCTGAAGATCGTGGATTCCGACGGGAACGAGAAGGAGACTGTGAAGCGTATCGTCAGCAGGGAAGATCTCGTTCGTCTGAAATATGCAGAAAAAGATCAGGTGTTCTGCGGCTTCGCCATTAACTTCCAGTCTGAGAAAAAGAAAAAATATTTCCTCAGGATCCACAGCGCGAGCTTTGACAAAGAGATAGATCTGTATAAGGTAATGCATACAAAGCACCATATTCTGGATCTGATCAGGGCTGTTGACAAAGAGAATATAAAGAAAGCTTTCATATATTACAGGAAAAACGGCTTTCGAAAACTGCTGAAAAAGCTCGCTATCGTAAAGCCGAAAAAATTCCTTTATAACGACTGGTTCATAAGAAACAGGGCAAACTCGGAGGAACTGGCAAAGCAAAGGGCAGCCTCTTTGGACTATGCGCCGAAGATCAGCATCCTGGTACCCACCTACAATACGCCGGATAATTATCTTCGGGCCATGCTGGATTCCGTCGTGGATCAGACCTACCCCAACTGGGAGCTCTGCATCGCAGAGGGAAGCGATCCTGATCACAGCGCCAGAAAAACGATCCTGGAATATGCGAAAAAGGATCCGAGGATCAAGGTTAAGATACTGGATAAGAACTATGGTATCTCGGGAAACACGAACGAGGCGCTTTCGCTTGCAACAGGCGAATATACGGGTCTTTTTGACCATGATGATCTGCTGGAGCCGGATATCCTCTTCGAGGTCGCGGCTGCCTTGCAGGATAAAAAGCATGACATAATCTATACTGATGAGGACAAACTCAATTCAGAGAAAAACATGTTTGAGGATCCGAACCTGAAGCCTGATTTCAGTATAGATCTGTTCCGTTCGCATAACTACATCACGCACTTCTTTGTGGTAAAGACACAGATCCTGAAGGATATAAACGGATTCCGAAGCGAATTCGACGGAGCCCAGGATTATGACGTGATGTTCCGCTGCATTGAAAGATCCGAAAGCATCTGCCATATTCCGAAAGTACTTTATCACTGGAGGATGCACGCCGCTTCCACGGCGCAGGATCCCGAGAGCAAGATATACTGCTATGAAGCCGGAAAGAAAGCGATCGAAGAGCATCTCAGACGTACAGGCGTCGCGGGAACCGTGGAAATGATGCCTAAACCGTTCTGGGGTACATACCACACCAGATACGAGACGCCGGGAGATCCTCTGGTTTCTGTCATCATTCCGAACTATGAGCACAAGAGTGTCCTTGAGACCTGCGTAAATTCGCTTTTTGAGGTCAATACATATAAAAATATCGAGATCATAATAGTAGAGAACAACAGTAAGTCAGAAGAGATCTTCAACTACTATGATGAGCTGCAGAAGCTTCACGATAATGTCAGAGTCGTCACATGGGACGGCGGTGAATTTAACTATTCCGCGATCAACAATTACGGAGTGACCTTCGCGCGGGGAGACTATCTGCTGCTTCTGAATAATGATACTGAAGTGATCTCTCCGGACGCTATATCCGAAATGCTAGGCTGCTGTATGCGGGAGGAAGTCGGAGCCGTAGGAGCAAAGCTTCTCTATGAAGATGATACGATCCAGCACGCGGGAGTAGTAATAGGCTTCGGCGGGTACGCCGGACATGTATTCCACGGACTTGGCAGAAATGATTACGGTTTTATGCTCCGGCCTTTGCTGAACTGCAATTACAGCGCCGTGACCGCGGCGTGCATGATGGTGGACCGCAGGTGCTTCGAAGAGTGCGGCGGATTTGACGAGTCGTTCAGGGTTGCGGGAAACGATGTGGATCTTTGTCTGAAGATCAGATCCCTCGACAAGCTGATCGTCTATAATGCATTCGCCCTCTGGCATCATTATGAATCAAAGTCCAGAGGCTATGAGGACAATCTGGACAAAGTTAAACGGTTTGAGGAAGAGATAGAACACTTCCGTGAAAAGTGGAAACCGGTTATCGACGCCGGCGATCCGTTTTATAACAAAAACTTTAAGATCGAAGACGGTCCGTTTATTCTGACCTGATTTAAAGATAGGATAATTTGAACTGTGAAGGAAAAGAATATTTTTCGCAATAATATGATAGCGTTTCTGGCTCTGCTTGTGATGTGGGCCGGACTGTTCGGAAGGGCCATGGTAAAGCATCTGATCGTTTACCGTTCGAACCTGCTGACCACAGATTACCTTTCAGTGCTGGCGTGTATAGGAGTTCTGGCGGTGATGGCCCTGATCTTCGGAGGAGACTGGGACGAGATTTCGCTTAAAGAAAGGTTTGCTTTGCATCCGCAGAGGACACTGGCCTTTCTTATCCTGGGAACCGCCTGCATCGTATTTTACTACTACATAACAGGCATCCATTTCTACATGTATGAGGATATCGGCACGGATCTGAAGGATGATTATATGCCGATCATCGCTATGGTGATAGGAAAGCTGAAGGCGCATGATTTTGCGCTGTGGACCGCGAACTGGGGGCTTGGCGTGGATATCCTGAACGCACAGTCTACAGTATGTGATATTTTTAATATCCCTGTTTATATCGCGGGAGTACTGGTGAATCTGGAGGCGGCGCTTTTCGTACTTCCTTTCATGCATATCCTGAAATGCTATCTGAGCGGACTTTTCTGTTACAAATTTCTGGATCAGTTCCAGCTTGGTACTTCCGCGAAGGTCATCGCGGCGTACCTGTGTGCTTTTAACGGTTTCATCATGCTGTGGGGTCAGCATTATTTCTTCTCCAGCGTTGTCGTATGGATGATGCTGGTGTTCTGGCAGATCGAGAGGTATCTGCGCGGAAGAAATAATCAGATCGCCCTGACGCTCAGCATCGCTCTGATCGGAATATCAAGTCTGTACATGACATACATGGCAGGCATCGCCGCGGCGATATACACATTATTCCGGCTTTTCTATATGAGCAGCAGGGAAAACAAGGGAGAGCTTACGGCTCTGGCGGGGAAAACGATCCTCTGCGTAATTACCGGTCTTATGCTGACAGCATTCATCACATTTCCGGTATATTATCAGCTGACATTTGTTTCCAGCCGTCTGGACGAGGCATCTTCGCTTGCTGACACGTTAAAGCAGTATCTGACGGCTTTTCATTCCCGGGAGCAGATGGGAGGTATACTGCTCCGGCTGTTTTCGAACAATCTGTCGGGCGTGGGAAGCTATTACAGGGGAACATACAATTATTATGAGCAGGCACAGTATTATTTCTCCTACATGGGAGCGATACTGGTACTGATGTATTATGTGGAGAGAATTCTTCATTCAAAGAAAAAGATCTTTCACACAGTCGGACTTCTGATGACGCTGTATGCGGTATTCATGCCGATGACAGCCATTATTTTCAATAAATTTGTCAGCATAGGGTTCCGGTATACGCTGGTCATGATCCCTATGTTCGCGTACGCGGCGGCTTATATTTTCACGAACCTCAAAAAGCTGCACCCTGCCACTTTGATCGTGGGATGGATCGCATCGGCGGCAGGAGCGGTGTTTATCATGATGAAGAGCCGTGAGTATGTCCGTCTGTATGATGTACTGCTTAGAAGAAGCTTCTACGCTTACGCCGCCGTTATCATGATCCTTCTCATGGTCAGCATGCTGCTGCTTACTGTCGGACGCGCTGCTGTCCGTTTCGAAAAAGCAGCGGTGCTTTGTGTGGGAGCGCTGATGGTATTCCATGCGGCTTATGAGAGCTATACAACGATAGACGGCTACAGATACGTGAGCGTCAACGGGGTTCAGACGACTGAGAATCAGAGGAGCGCTCTGAACAGAGAGTTCTGGATGGTTCCCAGAGGTTTCGGAAGAGCAACGGAGGCGGCACTTGCAAAGATCGATCTTCCGGCCGGTTCCACTGCGAGAACGGAGATGGCATATTCTGATGTGTCCAGATGGAACGATTCCATGATCCATGATTTCATGGGATATTCCTACTATAATACTTCTTATAACAGATATGCGGAAAGCTTCGTACGGAGCGTATGGGGCGAGAGTTCCATTATCCGGGGCTATGCTTCCTTCGCGGATGTTTATGACAATGCGCAGCTTGCTTCACTGCTGAATATCGAATATGTACTCTGCAGCGACGGACGGATGGAAAATGTGGATGGATATGAAAAGATATCCGGAGACACAGGAATATCCGTGTACAGAAACAGCAATGCTCCGGGACTTGGAATTCTGTTTGATCAGGTGATCTCATGGGAATCCTTCAACGCGCTCAGCGTGGAGGAGAAGCGTGAGATACTGGGAAACGCTATCGTCCTTGGCGAGGGAGCCCCTGTGGAGGAGCTGGAAAAAACTGATGACTGGGCAGGTTATTATACTGCCAACGGCGTTCAGTTTACAAAGGGAGACGATGAGCATTTCCGGGGAACCGTCATCTGCGATCATCCCAGATACCTGATGATATCCATTCCCTACGATGAGGGATGGACCGTCACGGTAGACGGGGAAAAGGTTAACACTATGGTGGCGGATCTGGGATTCACGGGTATTATGGTAGATGCCGGGGAGCATCAGGTAAGTCTGACTTATCATACCCCGTGGCTGGATTACGGCGTTACGGTCAGCATGGCAGGAGCCGCGCTGATGGTGATACAGCTTTTATTCCGGGCACTGGCAAAAAGGAAAGCAGAAAAAAGGGGGGAAAACATATGATAGATTTCAACGTACCGCCATTTGTGGGTAACGAGTTGAAATATATAGAGGAAGCTGTCGCAGCAAAAAAAATCTGCGGCGACGGCAGATTTACGAAACAGTGTAATAAATGGATGGAAGATCGTTTTGACGCCCAGAAGGTGCTTCTGACTACCAGCGGAACAACGGCGCTGGAGATGGCGGCTATTCTGTGCGGCCTGAAGGAAGGGGACGAGGTTATTCTTCCAAGCTATACGTTTTCCAGCACGGCGACAGCACCGGTACTTGCCGGCGCTACACTGGTGTTTGTAGATATCCGTCCGGATACTATGAATATCGATGAGAAGAAAATCGAGCAGGCGGTCACCGAGAGGACAAAAGCGATCATTGCCGTTCACTATGCGGGCGTTGCATGTGAAATGGATACGATCATGAAGATCGCGAAAGAGCATGATCTGAAGGTAATTGAGGACGCTGCACAGGGAGTGATGAGCTCCTATAAGGGAAAAGCGCTTGGAACCATCGGTGATTTCGGATGCTTTTCCTTCCATGAGACAAAGAATTATTCCATGGGAGAAGGCGGAGCGCTGCTTATCAATGATGCTGCGTACAATGAAAAAGCGGAGATCCTCCGGGAGAAGGGAACGAACCGGTCCAAATTTTTCCGGGGACAGATCGATAAATATACGTGGGTGGATTACGGAAGCAGTTACCTGCCGTCAGATATCAACGCGGCGTATCTCTGGGCTCAGCTGGAGATGGCCGACAGGATCAATGATGACCGTCTGGAAAGCTGGGCAGCTTATTATGAAGCGTTCAGACCTCTGGCTGATAAGGGGCTCCTTGAACTTCCGTTCGTACCGGAGGATTGCGTACATAACGCCCACATGTTCTATATGAAGCTCAGGGATCTGGAGCAGAGGAGTGCGTTTCTTTCATACATGAAACAGAACGGAGCGCTTTGCGTATTCCACTACATACCGCTTCATTCCGCTCCGGCAGGACAGAAATTCGGAAGGTTTGACGGAGAGGATGAGTATACAACGTCTGAGAGCGAGCGCCTGGTCCGTCTGCCGATGTATTACGGACTGAAGAAGGAAGACCGCGATCAGGTGATCGCGCTGGTAAAAGCTTTTTTTGCGGAAAGTGAAGGTTGACCGTGTCAAAGAATAACAATAAGACAGTAAAATGGCTCATATTGCTGCATCTGCTTCTGCTGCTTTATTCCTTCAGCGGATTTTTCAGCAAGAACGCGGCCCGTCAGATATTCATGAGCCCTATGTTTGTTCTGTGTTACGGAGGAATGCTGACGATTCTGGTGCTCTATGCGTTCTTCTGGCAGCAGGTCATCAAACATCTGCCGCTTACGCTGGCGTACGCGAACAAAGCGGTGACCATCGTCTGGGGAATGGTCTGGGGAGCGGTTTTTTTCCATGAAAGCTATTCTCCGCGAAAGATCATTGCCGCAGTCATCATCATGGCCGGCGTCATTATGTTTGTGATGGCGGATCAGGAAGAGACGAACGATGGGAAAAGGGGAGGTAACGTATGAATAATGAATTGCTTCCCTATATAGGGATCTATTCTCTGGGCGTGTTTTTGTCAGCGGTCTCCCAGGTGCTTTTAAAAAAAGAGGCGCTTAAGGAGCATAAGAACTGGCTGTCTGAGTATCTGAATCCTGGTGTCATCATAGGATATACGATCTTTGTAGGATGTACTCTGCTGACGCTTCTGGCGTATCAGAAGCTGCCGATGAGCATGGGTCCGATCCTGGAAACAATGGGATATCTGTATGTCACAGTGTTCGGCGTACTGATATTTCACGAGAAGCTGAACAGCAAGAAAGTGATCGCCCTTGCGGTGATAATCGCGGGTATCATTATATATGCGGTCTGAGAATAGAAAAGAGATGCTCTTTGATGAGCATTAAGTATAAACAGCCTGCTTCGGAGTTTGAGATAAGAAGAAGTAAAAGAGACGAGGGTGCCTGAAGCGGGAGAAAAGGGAGAGATAAGATAAATGGAAATATCAGTCATCATACCATGCTATAATTCCATGCCGATCCTGCATGAGCTTGTGGAGCTTACGATAGAAGAGCTGCGCAAAATGAATATCAGAACTTATGAATTTGTCCTTGTTAACGACTGTTCGCCGAATCCGGATACCATAGGATTTCTGAAGAGCATAGCGGATGAATTCGGATGCGTGAAGGTGGTGGATCTGGCGAAAAATACAGGACAGGCAAACGCTCAGGTGGCGGCTCTCAATCACACATCAGGTGATTTCATCATTAACATGGATGATGATATGCAGACTCACCCGAAAAACATCCCGATACTGTATAATAAGCTTATAGAAGGAGGGTATGACCTGGTCCTTGGAAAATATTTCCGCAAAAAGCACTCCTTCTACCGCCGGCTTTTGACAAGGGCTGACGACAGATTTGAGGAGACCTTCCTGAAAAAGCCGAAGGACATGAGCTTCACGAGTTTCTGGATCACCAGAAGATACATCGTGGATGAGATCATAAAGTATGAGAATCCGTACTCCTTCATGGAAGGACTGTTCCTGCGCACGGCGGGAAACATCGCCAATGTGGGCATCGAGCATTTCGACCGCAGCGAAGGAAGATCCGGCTATAATATCTTTAAACTGATCAAGCTTTGGTCGAACTTTACGGGCTTTACGATCCTGCCGCTGCGGCTTGCGGACGGCATCGGCGCTGCTGCGGCCTGCGTCGGCGTGATATATGCCATTGTGACTTTTATAAAAAAACTGCTCCACCCCGATATGGTAGCGGGTTATGCTTCGATCATTTGTCTGCTTCTTGTATTTTTTGGAATTACGCTCCTTTGCATCGGCATGATGGGCGAATATGTGGGCAGGATCTTTATGTCGGTAAACCATACGCCGCAGTATGTGGTAAAAGAAATATACACCGGCAGAGATGAAAAGGACGCAGTTCCGGACGGAGGATCAGAAAAAACTTACGAAGGATCCGGCACGGAAAACATAAATAATATCAGCTGTCAGGACAGCAAAGAGGTTTCAGCGGAGGAAGTGCAAAAAACGATCCTCAGTCTGCAGGAAACGATCGCTGAATTAAAAAAAGAAATATCTGAGAAATAGAAGACAATATCCGCAAAGCAGAAGAAATACGGCGTTGAGCCTCCGGCGGATCGCAGAGGAAGACGTATAAGTGCGTCACGCAGCTCGCGCGCGATCAGAGATCGCGATTGAAAGGAGAAAATAATGCATAGACTGGTGGTTCTTGGTTCCCTGGGGGAATTTGTGGAGCTGGTGAAAATGGCAAAGGAAAGAGGATATTACACGATCGTGTGCGACGGGTATGATTTCGGACCGGCAAAAAAATACGCCGACAAAGCGTACACCATCGATATCCGCGACACGGACGCGGTGGCACGGATGTGTAAGGAAGAAAATGCTGACGGCATAATCGGTTCTTTTTCGGATCTTCTGTTTGAAAAAATCACGGAGATCGCCGCAAAGGCTGGACTTCGCTGGTACGCCACGCCGGATATGCTTCCGTATTACCGAATGAAAAATGTAGCAAAGCAGGCTTTTGACAGACTTGGGATCAAATCGGCAAAGAGCTGTACGCTCAAAAAGGATTTTGCCGACGGGGAGCTTGCGGATTTCAGATTTCCTCTGGTGATCAAGCCGGTAAACGGCTATGGTTCGAAAGGAATTTACGTTGTTAACAGTATTCAGGAGATAAGGGACAGATTTGATGATGTGCTCATTCGTTCTTCCGGTATCTTTGATGAGATCGCCGTGGAAGAATATCTCCATGGCAAAGAATATAATATGATGACCTGGCTTGTGGACGGCAGGGTGAATGTTATCAGTATCGCCGACAGGGAAAAAAATCCACAGGAGGAAGACAGGATACCGCTATGCAACAGGATCGTATATCCGGCCGAGGATGTGGCAGGGGTCATCGAAAAGGCTTCAGAGGTCCTTCGCAGATTTGCGGAATTCACGGGTCAGAAGGAAGGGGCGCTCTCCATGCAGTTTTTCTGTCTGGACGGAGAGATATATGTATGTGAGATCGCCGGAAGACTGTTTGGTTATGAGCATGAGCTGGTAACCTACGGCAGCGGATTTTCCATAGAAAAACTGCTGCTTGACTACGTATATGATGAGCCGGCTATGAGGGCTGAGCTGGAGAAACATTCTCCGTATTACCCTCATTGCTGCGCTGTTATATATATAACAGGAAAGCACGGCATGAAGATCGGCAGCCAGCAGGGGTTAGTGAAGCTGCAGGAAGATCCGCATGTGCTGGAGTCCATTTTGTTCTATAATGAAGGTGAAACGGTAGATAATTATGGACCAAATCCATACTTTGCCCGATATTACGTGGACGCTGATTCCAGAGAGGAGCTGGACCGGGTGACCGAGAGGTTTTTCAGGGATGCCCACGTGGAGGACGTCAACGGTATGGAGGTAACTTATCAATTATTCCTTAATAAAGAGGGGAATTAATGTATCGGCAATGATGCAGTAAGGAATGTGGCAAAAGCAAAAGATTGGAGACTATTTATGAAGAAAGGCAACGGAAACAGGTTGTTGAAATGGATGACCGCCCTTTTGATAACGGTATGTATGATCGTATCCCTGATCATGCCTGCTTTTGTCGGAGCGGAGCCCATGGAAGACGGCTCGGCAGATACCACTTCAGCAGAGTCGACAGAATCGGAGGAGGCCATGCAGGTCTCAGCGGACCCGTCCGCGCCGGATGAGGATCCGGATACTGCGGAGGAAACCGTAACAGAAAGTACTGAGGAAACCGAAAACACGGAGGAAGAAGAGAAAGAAGAGAAAGATGGCAGCGATGTGGTAAACTTCGTAGTCATCGATCAGCCGAATGTGCAGCTTCCCGGAACACAGAAGATCGCTGTCAGCGCAGGAGATGATGAAACGGCAGTAAGCGAAGCCGTACTGTATTACGGTATGGCGGGTTCTGATGAGGAGCTTGAAGTCGCCGCGTCTGCCACAGATGGTAATACCGCACTTTTTGAGATATCTTACGGAGAAGATGCGGGAAGCGGTTTATACGAGCTGCGCAGATTTTCCTGCAGATCAGGCGGGGAAGAGTTTGTGTCTGATTTTACCGCACAGGGTCTTCTCTACCAGTACGGCGTAGACGATGATTCCGCTTCGACGGATGCGGACGCCTATATCGTAGAAGAAGATGAAAGCGAGGATGATATAAGCCTTGCTTCCGGAGACGCGGATGTATCGGCGCAGGTTGCAGAGGGATCGGAAGGGATCGTTTCAGCGCTGGAGGCAGCCGGAGCAGAGACAGAATCGGATGAGCTGTCACTGGCTTCAGGCTCTAACCTGGTCATATGTCTGGATCCCGGTCATGATTCGGTCCATAAAGGAGCGGCCCGCAATGGCATGAATGAAGAGGTCCTGACATTAAAGATCGCTCAATACCTGAGACAGGAACTTGCGAAATATCCTAACGTAACCGTCTATATGACAAGAGAATCGGCTGCCTGTCCGGTCCCGAATTCCTACAGCGAATGCCTCCGGTACCGTCCGCAGTATGCCGCGAATGTAGGCGCGGATGTTTTCATTTCGCTTCATATCAATGACGCGAACGGCACAGCTGCTCACGGCGCTCTGGTGTGCGTTCCGAACATGAATTACCGGAAGGATCAGGCGACCATTTCTCAGAATCTGGCTTCAAAAATCCTGGAGAAGCTGGTAGCCCTGGGCATGTATAACCGCGGCTTTGATATTCGTTACGGAGACGATACCTACCCTGACGGAAGCACAACCGATTACCTGAATGTTATCAGGAACAGTAAACTTCTCGGCATTCCGGGTATCCTGATCGAGCATGGATTTATCGGAGGAACAGAGGATCAGAAATATCTGAATAATGAAGCGGGCCTGCAGTCTATGGCAAAGGCTGACGCCGATGGTATCGCGGAATATTTCGGACTGAATGATCTTAATTTCTATGCGCCGGTTTTTGACGCGGACTATTACTGGGATAACAACAAGGCGCTGCAGTCTGTTTATAATAAGGGTGACACAGCGGCCCTCCTGAACCACTTCGTACGCTGGGGAATGGCAGCCGGCTGGCAGGCAAGCAGGGAATTTAACGTAAACTACTATAAAAACAAATATACACAGCTGCAGGAGGTCTACGGAGACAACCTGAACGGCTATTATATGCACTATATCCGCTGGGGCAAAGCCGCAGGATGGGTCGGTTCCGAAGAAGCTGGATCCGATGATTCATCCGGATCGGGTGATTCAGGCTCCGGAAGCGGAGGTGATACGGAAAAACATGTCACGACCTACGACGGCGTTGATTACAGCGCGGTGTACGATCCGGCCTATTACTGGGATAATCACAAGGATATCCAGTCCGTATACAAAAAAACTGACGAGAATTCCCTGATCGCGCATTTCGTACGCTGGGGAATGGCGGCGTCCTGGCAGGCGAACGAGGAATTCAATGTAGATATTTATAAAAAGAACTATCCGGCACTTGTAAAGACCTACGGAACAAACATGGCGGGTTATTATCTGCATTATATCCGCTGGGGCAAGGCGGCAGGCTGGAACGCGAAGACAGAAAACGAAAGCTCCGGCGGTCAGGGCGATTCCGGTTCCGGAAGCGGAGCAGATACCACGAAGCATCTGACTACCTATAACGGAACGGATTACGCCGCGGTCTACGATCCGGTATATTACTGGGACAATCACAAGGATATCCAGTCCGTATACAAAAAGACCGACGAAACTTCTCTGATCGCGCATTTCGTGCGCTGGGGAATGGCGGCGTCCTGGCAGGCGAACGAGGAATTCAACGTAGATATTTATAAAAAGAACTACCCGTCGCTTGTAAAGACCTACGGAACAAACATGGCAGGCTACTATCTGCATTATATCCGCTGGGGCAAGGCAGCCGGCTGGAACGCGAAGACAGAAAACGAAAGCCCGGGCGGTTCAGGCGAATCCGGTTCCGGAGAAGGAGCAGACACTGCGAAGCATGTCACGACTTACGACGGCGTTGATTACGGCGCGGTATACGATCCGGCATATTACTGGGACAATCATAAAGATATCCAGTCTGTATACAAAAAGACTGATGAAAACGCTCTGATCGCACATTTCGTGCGCTGGGGAATGGCGGCGTCCTGGCAGGCAAACGAGGAGTTCAACGTAGATATTTATAAAAAGAACTACCCGTCGCTTGTAAAGACCTACGGA
>DFHP01000121.1:0-5129 GCA_002371335.1 Eubacterium sp. UBA3720 | reverse complement strand
GCATTACATCCGCTGGGGCAAGGCGGCCGGCTGGAACGCGAAGACAGAAAACGAAAGTTCAGGCGGTTCCGGTTCCGGAAGCGGAGCAGATACCACGAAGCATCTGACTACCTATAACGGAACGGATTACGCCGCGGTCTACGATCCGGTATATTACTGGGATAATCACAAGGATATCCAGTCCGTATACAAAAAGACTGATGAAAACGCTCTGATCGCACATTTCGTGCGCTGGGGAATGGCGGCGTCCTGGCAGGCGAACGAGGAGTTCAACGTAGATATATATAAAAAGAACTACCCGTCGCTTGTAAAGACCTACGGAACGAACGTGCCGGGCTATTACCTGCATTATATCCGCTGGGGCAAGGCAGCCGGCTGGAACGCAAAAACAGAAAATGAAGGAGCTGAAGATCCGTCCGAAAGCGGAGCCGGTACAAAGACACATATAACAACGCTTGACGGCGTTGATTACAGCGCAGTTTATGATCCGGAATATTACTGGAATAATCATACTGACCTTCATTCTGTATATGACAGTACGAACGAAGAGATGCTGATCGCGCATTTTGTGCGCTGGGGAATGGCGGCAGGATGGCAGGCAAATGAGGAATTCAGCGTAGACCTGTACAGATCCAATTATCCTGATCTGGCACAGGTATACGGAAGCAATCTCCCGGGCTATTATATGCACTATATCCGCTGGGGCAAAGCGGCAGGTCTGATCGCGAATAAAGCGGTTGACAACGCAGGTACGCTTCAGGTTGCAAATGCGGCGGATATCAATACCTCGGCAAATTACACGATCATGGGAAATTCCACCGTCAGTGTAAACCAGATGGTCGCTTATTATAATAAAAATGCGGTCTATCCTTCATTCTACAGCACGAGCGACGCGCCGACGATCAATGATTTCTGCAGGATCATATACGAAGAGGCTCAGGCGGAGGGCGTTAAAGCGGAAGTAGTCATGGCGCAGGCCATGGATGAGACCGGCTTTCTCAGGTACGGCGGAGATGTGCTGATAAACCAGTACAATTTCGCGGGACTGGGAGTGACAGGAAACGGCGTAAGAGGAAATTCATTTCCTGATGTACGCACGGGAATCCGCGCTCAGGTCCAGCACCTGAAAGCTTATGCAAGCAAAGAGCCGCTCAATTATGCCTGTGTGGATGTCAGATTCAATCTGGTGACCAGAGGCTCCGCTGCAACAGTCAGCGCTCTGTCCATGAGATGGGCCATGACCACCACATACGGTGAAGATCTGATGCGCATCATCCGAGGCATCAAAGCAAGCTGACGAATTTGTCATTCGTCAAAATGTGAAACACGTCAGAAACTAATCGCGAATTCCGTTCATACCTTCGGGATTCGCGATTTGTAGCTTGAAAAAGGCATGTTTTCGTCATGGGAAATTTTGATCATTTCCTATGGCACGAACCCTCCGGGGGATGCACACGCCGCACAGAGGAAGGCAGGACATTTCTCAGATTCCGTATAAAGAGGCGATGAATATGTATAATGACAGAAAAACAGATGAACTGACCAAACCCGAGTTCCGTCTGCAGACAACGCTTGTGGGGGAGAACGGGAAGATCTATATTGAAAAAAAAGCAGCAGACCGTACCGGAGTGCTGCATCTGGAACAGATACGGAAAAACTATGTAACAGCTAAGGAAATGTACAGGAGGATAACGCCGGTGCCATGTGTGCCGGTGCAGGGAGCCCTGCGGTTCCCGCGTCCGGAAGGAAAGCCGCTGTTTGACATTTCAGAATGCAGGGGTGAGGCCTACAGAGAGGTGATCAGCCGGCTGAATGAAGCTATGGATGTCGTATTTGATCTGAATCAGGACTATTTGACAGAATTTGTCCGGGAGGATCGATTCACAGAGTATTTCGGACCGTGCCGTCCGGAGGAGGGCTCAGCCGCCGTGAAGTACGCGGATATGAGCCTGTCTCTTACGGAGCTGATCTGCAGCGAAGAAAAAATATACAGGACAGATTATGAGTGGATCCTGCCTGCGGCGGTTCCGGTCCGCTTTTTGAAATATCATGTTTTGCTCCGGGTTTATAACGAGGCCATCGCTGCGTTTTTTGACAAAAGGGAGCTGTACGATTATCTGAAGGATCTTGGTTTCACGGATGCAGAGGAAATAGAGATCTATGCCGATATGGAGCGTCATTTCACGGAATACAGGAATCTGTCCAGACGTGTTGACGCGATCCGGTACGCGCCTGTCAGACGAATGGTATCATCAAAGGAAATCCATGACAGGACGCCGGAAGAACTGGCAGGAGAGATAAATGACCTGAAGAGAGTGATCAGCGGGCAGCAGATGGAAATATTCAATCTGGAGACAAGGGCAAGAGCCTCAGATCAGAGGATCATGGTGAAGGATCGGGATGCAGGACGTATGCAGACGCAGATACAGATCCTCAGGGACAGTCTCGGAAACATGAAAAAAGGCATTGTGAATCCCGTTTACGGCATAAAGATGGCCTCAGAAAAGGCGCTTAACCACGGCAGGGAAATAAAACGACGCCGCCTGTGGAACGAATACCGGAATCATTATGAGGAGAGATACCGCAGGCTCACAGAAAGGTATAATGCGGAACAGGAAAGATCCGGAGATCCATATGAGGCGTGGATCAGGTCAAAGGAGGAAAAATATCCTGTAGGGGAGATGTTTTCGTATAATCCGAAAATATCGGTCATCGTTCCGGTCTATAATACTGAAGACAGACATCTCGTACCATGTATAGAATCTGTTCTGAAACAGACATATACCAACTGGGAGTTATGTATTGCTGATGATAATTCCACCTGGGAAAATGTGAGAACGACGCTTGAAAGGTACCGGGAAAAAGATCCGCGTATCAAGGTGGTCTACAGAAAGGAAAACGGCCATATTTCGGAATGTTCCAATGACGCAATGCGTCTGGCTGAGGGAGAATTTGCCGCATATCTGGACTGTGACGATACTCTGAGCCCCGACGCTCTCTATGAGGTCGTAAAGCTTCTGAACAAAGATCCCTCGCTGGATCTGATTTACTCTGACGAAGATAAGATCGATGACGACGGAAATCATCGTCACGACCCGGCGTTCAAACCGGACTGGTCTCCCGATCTCCTGATGTCATGCATGTATACAGGTCATTTGAGCGTATACAGAAAATCTATAGTCGACGAGCTTGGAGGACTGCGTTCGGAATACGACGGATCACAGGACCATGATCTGGCGCTGCGGTTTACGGAGAAAACCGACAGGGTAGGACACATCCCGAAAATACTTTATCATTGGAGAGAGAGAAAGGGATCAACGTCTCTTGATATTGGAGCTAAAGACTATACTGTTATGGCGGGAAAGAAAGCGCGGGAGGACGCCCTGAAAAGAAGAGGGCAAAAAGGTCTGATGGAGTACATGGAAACCACCCGTATCTACAGGGTGCGGTATCTGCCGCAGAAGGAATCTATGATAAGCATTGTGATCCCGTCAAAGGACCACCCGGAGATCCTCAGACAGTGCATATCTTCTCTGAAGGAAAAAACACTTTACGGATACTATGAGATCATCGTGGTGGACAATGGTTCATCGGAAGAGAACAGGAAGATCTGCGAAGAAATGGCGGATACCTTTGGCTATACGTACCTTTACCGGCCGATGGAATTCAATTTTTCGGCCATGTGTAATATCGGCGCCGCAAAAGCTTCGGGCGAATATCTGCTGTTCCTGAATGATGATATAGAGATCATAGAGGGGCAGTGGCTTGACCGCATGCTCGGACACGCGCAGACCGGCAGGACGGGCACCGTGGGAGCGAAGCTTTTGTACCCGGGAACGACAAAGATCCAGCATGCCGGCATTATCAATATAAAAACAGGACCTTCCCACGCGCTCATAGGTATGGATGACAGGGACTATCATTTTAATAAAAACTGCTTTGAGCAGGACATGATCGCCGTGACGGCAGCCTGCATGATGATCAGAAAAGAGCTCTTTGAACAGCTTGGAGGTTTTGACGAAGAGCTTGCCGTCGCGTATAATGACGTGGATCTTTGTTTCCGGACATACAAGGCCGGTTATTATAATGTCCTTAGAAACGATGTTTATCTGTATCACCATGAATCCCTTAGCAGAGAGAAGGATTCGGAAGACGGAGAAAAGATGAAACGTCTTATGGCGGAGCAGGAGATCCTGTTTGGAAAACATCCTGATCTTCGGGGGAAAGATCCGTTCTACAATGAGAATCTGACGCAGAAGGCGGTAGATTACAGCTATGGAAATGAAACCACATATCGCTCAAAAATAAAAGAAATCTCAGCGGAAGGTCCGGAAGGAGCCCGGGAGACAGATCAGATCCTGTTTGACGCGGGAAATATTTCTGTGGATGATCATATAGAAATGAGCGGATGGGCTTTTGTGACAGGTTCCATGTACAATATAGATAACCGGATAAAGATCATGCTTCTGGGAAGAGAAAAAAGCTACATATGCAGTACCAGGATCGAACGGCGTACAGATGTGGCAGACCTTTTCAACGATCAGACAGGAATCGAATTCTGCGGATTTACGATGGCGGCAGACCGTGATAGAATTGAAAAGGGCAGCTATGAAACAGCTATCCTTATCGGCAGAAAATATATAAGGACCGGCAGGAGCCTGACGGTCTGACCGGATAAAACCGTGAATAAAGCAATCAGAAAATTGCGAAACTCCATGCAGCCGGGAAATTGTGTGATGATTCAAACGGCTTCCGCGCAAAGTCCGGTCCACTTTTTTCAGATTCGAGAATATAATGAATTGATATCCGTTCATGGACTTTGTTTTATAAAGAAGTTCTAATGCTTGTGCAGATTATTTGAATCATTCACACAAATTTCCTGATTCCGGAGTATTGGATTTCCCGGGAATGTATATGAATAAAAGTATGTAACCGGTCAAAAACGGAGTGCCGAAAAAGGCGTGTACAGATCCGGCCTGCGCTGATATAAAAGCAGGCCGTAAAATAAAATAACAGGGAGAGTATCAATTATGATCATGCAGGTCCAGGCGGTCGTATATAATAATGAACTCGCTGCCTTAAAAAAAATGGCAGAGAGTTTCTCCAACGCGGCTGTTTATTACAACAAA
>DFHP01000140.1 GCA_002371335.1 Eubacterium sp. UBA3720 | reverse complement strand
CCATCATCCTGTCAAAGTCAAGAAATCGCATACTTTATTCAGAATTTTTTCACATTTTCAACTGCCGGAAAACACTTCCGTCTTCAAAATTTTCTCAGCGCCTCTTCCTCATCAGAAGCCTGGACATCCCTGATCTCTACGTAATATCCGATATCCTTATTTATATTTACAAAAACTCTATCTCCCGCGGAATGCCCCATCAGCGCTTTTCCCAGCGGCGACTCGGGCGTGATCAGTCCCTTCAGAGAATTTCCTCTTACCGCCGTCACGATCTTATATTCTTCGATCTCATCATCGTCTTCGAAATAAACCGTGACTCTCTTATTCAGGCCTGCCTCCGCAGGCTTTGAATCATCCTCCACGATGATTGCCGTCTTTATCATATTTTCCAGATACCGGATGCGGCTCTCGTTCTGATTCTTGAACTGCTTTGCTGCGTAGTATTCAAAATTTTCGCTGAGATCTCCCTGCGCCCTTGCTTCCTTCACATCCTCCAGCGCCTGTTTGCGGACCACCAGTTTACGGTGATCTATCTCTTCCTGCATTTTATCGATATCTGCCTGTGTAAGTCTGTCGTGCATATCTTTATCCTCTCTGTCTGCCGTCTTCCGGCTGTGTTTTTTAATAACAAGGTCCGCGAGCGGACTTCAGCTACCCGTCCCTGTCAATCTTGATAGGGGCGAACCGGATTTTGCGCGCCGCCGCATGGCAGCGCAGCTGCCTTCCATTGTGCGGCGTGTGCATCCCCCGGAGGGTTTATGTTATAGGAAATTGACACAATTTCCTATGGCATAACAACGTCTCGCCCGCGAGAGTTTATGGTGATTTTCCATAAAAATTTACAGAAAACATCATACTTCCCTCCGCCCCGAATTGCAAGCTGCTTTCCCTGTAATGCTCCGGCTCTGCGTTCCTTGTCAATTGCGACAGGGGATAGCAAAGAATAACTTACTTTGATATAATATTCACAGGAGGTCTAGTTTATGGAAATGGAAATCGGAATCATAGCTACAAAAGAATTTACCGTCACTGAAGAAATGCTTGCCATAAATGTGGGAAGCGGCGACGTACATGTCCTCGCAACGCCAGAGATCGTAGTGGCAGTCGAAAATACCGCCGCAGCATCTGTGAAGCCATACCTTATGTCATATGATACGACAGTCGGCACTGACGTTCATATTTCTCATATCGCAGCCACTCCGCCCGGAATGAAATTCTTTGTCCGTACGGAACTGGCAGACATCAGCCCGAACGGAAAGATCCTAAACTTTCTAGTTACTGTCTATGATGAAAAAGAAAAAATCAGCGAAGGTACTCATACGCGCGCTATCGTTCGAAAAGAACGTTTTGAAAAAAAGGCAAAAGCCAAATTATGATTGGAGGATAAATATTTGAACACTGAAAAATCTATGACCATCTGGGATAAGAGCGATTCTTCCGTATTAAATACGTTTTGTGAAGATTACCGCGTGTTCCTCTCCGGACATAAAACGGAGCGGGAAAACGTCAGCGGTATGACGGAGCTTCTTCGAAAAGCAGGCGCCGTTTCTCTTTCCGAGGTGGTCTCCGGAGAAAAGAGACTGCAGGCCGGCGATCTGGTCTATGAAACCATGATGAAAAAATCACTTGTTATCTTCAGGATCGGAAAAAAATCTCCCCTTGAAGGAATGCGGTTCCTGGGAGCCCACATTGACTCCCCGCGCATGGATCTGAAGCAGCATCCGCTTTATGAAAACACGGATCTGGCGCTTTTTGAAACCCATTACTACGGCGGAATAAAAAAATACCAGTGGGTAACGCTTCCCCTGGCAATGCACGGCGTTGCGGCAAAAAAAGACGGCTCTGTCGTAGATATATGTATCGGTGAGGATCCTTCTGATCCTGTTGTAGGCGTCAGCGATCTGCTGATCCATCTGGCAGGAAGACAAATGTCAAAAAAGGTCTCCGAGGCGGTCACCGGTGAAAACCTGAACATTCTTATAGGAAGCAGGCCGCTGCCCGATACCGAAAAAAACGCTGTGAAGGAAAACATTCTGGCTATACTGAAGGAGAAATACGATATCACCGAGGACGATCTTGTCTCTGCCGAGATAGAAGTGGTCCCTGCCGGTCCCGCACGGGATTACGGACTGGACAGGAGCATGATCATGGGCTACGGACAGGATGATAAAGTCTGCGCTTACACTTCCTTCCGCGCGATCATGGATATCGGAACGCCTGAGCTGACCAGCGTCTGCCTTCTTACCGACAAGGAGGAGATCGGCAGCATGGGCGCCACGGGAATGCACTCCCGTTTTTATGAAAATACTCTTGCAGAGCTTTTGAACGTTCTGGGCTGTTACAGTGAACTGAACCTCAGGCGGGTACTTACATCGACAAAGGTCCTCTCCTCCGACGTCAGCGCGGCATTTGACCCGAATTATCCGGATGTAATGGAAAAAAACAACTGCGCTTACCTGGGAAGAGGTCCTGTATTCAACAAATATACCGGTTCCCGCGGAAAGAGCGGCTCCAATGACGCCAACGCAGAATACATGGCTTTTCTGCGCCGTGTAATGGATGACGCCGGCATTATCTACCAGACATCAGAGCTTGGAAAAGTCGATGAGGGCGGCGGCGGCACCATCGCCTATATTCTGGCAAACCTCGGCATGGAGGTTATCGATTTCGGAGTTGCCGTCCTGAACATGCACGCCCCCTGGGAAATCACAAGCAAAGCCGATATCTATGAGACATATAAGGCGTATCAGGCATTTCTTATGGCCTGACAAAATCCTCTTACGGACTTCGCGCGCCACTATAAAAGGGGCCGTCATATGACAGCCCCTTTTTATATCTTATACTTTAGTTTTTATTTTATGCCAGCAGCTTTTCCCGGGCTTTCTCCCGGACATCAGCCCTTCAGTCCGCGGCTCTGGCGATCCATGTCCTCTACTACTATATCATAGATCTCTCCAAGGCTGCTGCAGTACTCAAGTACCTTCCAGGGTTCGTTCGTATGATAATGGATCTTTATCAGATCCTCATCTCCTACCGCCAGAAGTGAGTCCCCTTTGAAATTCTCCACAAAATAATCATAGATCTCATCCTCGTCCAGATCTTCTCCCTCGATCAGAAGCTGTGTATCATATCTGTACTCTAACATTATATTTCTCCTTTCGATGATCTCCGACGATCAGCACCTCAGTAGGAAGACCCTACTCTGAACTGCTTTTCTTTCGGATCAACAGGCAGTTCCCGCATACGTATATCCCGGATCTTAATATATCTGGCGTTCTGCAGTGTGGTGATAAGCTTTTCTATCTTTTCCGGAGGTCCCTGCACTTCCATGATCACTGAGCCATCCCATTCATTCTTTACCCAGCCGGTCAGATCCAGCTCTTCCGCCGCGATCTTTGTGCGCCACCGGAACCCGACGCCCTGCACGCGCCCCGCAAATTCAAACCTTCTTCGAACGATATATGTATTATCCATAGATGATCCCCGCAGTACTGCTGTCATGATTTTGGCTATTATACCATATATTTATATTTTGTGGAAGAATATGATTTCGACCCGGCACAAGGATAAAAATCGGCTCGAAACAATTTCGCAGTATTAATTTGGTAAATTTTATGTTAAATTAATTGTATAATCATTTATGGAGAGCAATGATGGAAAAAAACAATATATATGGCAAATATCGCCCCACCCTCGAAAAGATCATGCAGGACCTGAGTGATCAGATCACGGCTTACAATAATGAGGAAAAAAAGCGGATGGGGGTGTCTGTCTATGAACATCTGACAGCCCGCATAAAGACTGAAAGCAGCATGGCAGAGAAATGCAGAAGAAGGAATCTTCCCGAGACGCCGGAATCAGCCCTGGCTGTCCTTTACGATGCTATCGGTATCAGGATCGTCTGCAATTTCATTGATGATATTTACCGTAATCTTCATCATATAAAAAAATTCGAGAACTGCAGTGTCGTCATGGAAAAGGACTACATCAAACAGGCAAAGGATAATGGCTACAGGAGCTATCATCTGATCCTTGAGGTGACTGCCCCTTATGAAGACGTGCTCGGAAACAACCCCGGAAAGTTTTTTGTCGAGATACAGCTCCGGACCATCGCAATGGATTCCTGGGCAAGTCTGGAGCACCAGATGAAATACAAAAAAACCGTGCGGAACCAGACTCTGATCGTCTCTGAACTGAAACGCCTTGCCGATGAACTCGCTTCCTGCGATATTTCCATGCAGACGATACGGGATCTGATCGAACGCTCATGATGACTCTCACGGGTCTTTCCGGGCTAACATCTCCTCCGGCCGTTCCTTCATGACCGCCTTTGATGAGAGATCACGGGAACCGCGATCTTCGTACGCCCTCTTTGTTTACATTCTTCCGCGCACGGCGCTGAAGTTCAATTTATTAATAAAAGCAGGTTTTTGATTATGAAAATATTATTAGCTGAAGACGAAAAGGATCTTTCCCGCGTTCTGACCGCCGCTCTCACCCATCAGGGGTTCAGCGTGGATTCTGTATACAACGGACGCGATGCAGTGGAAAAGGCTTCCCAGGAAGCCTATGATCTCATGATCCTTGATATAATGATGCCGGAGATGAATGGTATTGAGGCACTGTCTCAGATAAGAAAAAGCGGCGATGTGACCCCTGTTCTTATGCTGACTGCAAAAGCCGAGGTGGAAGACCGTATCATAGGACTGGACGCCGGCGCCGACGACTATCTTACAAAACCATTTTCCATGGGTGAACTGATGGCGAGAGTCAGAGCGCTTACCAGAAGATCCGGATCCTTTACTCCTACTACCCTCAGCATGGGAAATATGACTCTGAACACGGAAGAACAGGAGCTTACCGCCTGCAATTCCATCCGGCTTTCCGGCAAAGAAACCAGGCTCATGGAATTTTTCATGCTGAACGCAGGAAAAGTCCTGTCCACAGAAGAACTGTATAAGCATGCCTGGAAGGATGAGCCCATGGAGGATATGGAGATCGTGTATGTCTATATCTCATATCTGCGCCAGAAGCTCCTTTCCATTGATTCAAATCTGATCATTTTTGGAGAAAAAGACGGAAGTTATATTCTTATGGAAAGGAACAGATTTAAATGACCAAAAAACTGCGGTTGCATTTCATATCACTCGGAACCCTTGCCGTTGTAATCGTTATAGTGGCCGTAATCAGTATGATCAACGTCCGCAATTTCATGGAGACCCGCTCGGATATCTACAATATTCTCGACTTTATTATTGCCAATGACGATATTCTGCAGCCGAATCCGGAGAAAAAAAGAGACTTTAACTATCCCGAAGAGCTTGCGTATCAGAACCGCTACTTCTCTGTGACCTTTTCCGAAAAAGGAGATCTTAAACAGATCAACCTTGATCATATAGCTACGGTATCCGAAGAAGACGCGGTCAGCTACGCAAAAAAGTCAATGACTGATTCCGGCAGCAAGGATTTCTTTATACTTCAGCAGACATACTATGCTTATGAAAAACTGCAGGCTGAAAACGGAGACGTGACGATGGTCTTTTTTGACTGTACGAGCTACTTCGAATCCGCTTATCGTTTCCTGCATTTCTCCATCATCTATGGTTTCATATGTCTGATCATGTTTGTTCTGATCATTGCGTTCTTCTCTAAACGCGCCATAGAACCTGTCGTAAAAAACATCGACAAGCAGAAACAGTTCATCACCAACGCGGGACACGAACTGAAAACGCCGCTGGCTATCATTTCCGCCAACACAGAGCTGCTGGAAATGCTGAACGGAAAAAACGAATGGACGGAAAGCACCATGAAACAGGTAAAACGCCTGACCGTCCTCATTCAGAATCTGATCACCATTTCACGTATGAACGAGCAGTCCGATCTGACTCTGACCGATGTAAACCTCTCTTCGCTCATTGATGATGTGGTTCCTTCCTTTAAGCTTATAGCAATGCAGCAGTTTAAGGATATTAAGACGGACTGCGCGCCGGAATTGATGGTGAAAGGAGATGAAGCGTCCATTCAGGAGCTTCTGAACATTCTCCTGGATAATGCCGTGAAGTATTGCGACGACGAGGGCATCATCGATATTACTGCAAACACCAAAGGACGCAGCGTCCGGCTGATGATCTCCAACTCCTATCTCAAAGGTGAAGGCGTGGATTACAGCCGTTTTATGGATCGCTTCTACAGAGCCGACCCGTCCCGCAATGAAAAGAAAGGCTACGGCATCGGACTTTCCATGGCCGAAGCTCTTTGCGAACAGATGCGCGGCAAGCTGCATATCAGTTACCGCGGAGGCATGATCTCATTCACCGCCGTTTTGCAGAAAGCATGATAAAAAAAGTGCCGCAAGGCACTTTTTTTATACCATTAAAGATTACATTGATTCCTATGAAAGAAACCCCTCCGGGATTTCTATCATTTTTGCATTTCCCGAAAGCGGATCCCGGTTCTTATAATCAAAAACCACAAGGTGCACTCCCTTCTCTCCGCCGCCCGATATATCATAAGTGAAGACCTCGCTGTGAGTCATCCGGGCGATCTGTCTGGAATCGTAGTTTTCATAACCGGAAAGATATTCCGGGTTTTGTGATTCTTTTATATAGAAATCACGGAATATTTTTTTATATTCCGGGTGTTCCTTTGCCCATGCGGGTCTTTTCTTACTGTTTTCCCTGAGGTATAGATCCCGGATCAGGATTTCCTCATAGAAACCGTTTTTCTCTTCCGGCAGATTTTCCCGTATAAAATCGCGAAGGAAATCAAAACGTTCAAGCCGCGAATGTTTTTTCCCGTTCAGCTGATGCGTTCTGTAATGCTCCGCCATCATATAAAACATATTGAAGGCCGTTCCCAGTGTTTCCTCGCCCGAAAGCTCCTCTATCGTTCCGGAGAACTGCGCGCTGTTGTAATAGACCTCTACCATTTCTTCCACCGCCTTCAGCTCCAGAAGCTGTTCGTAGGTGAGCCACCTGGTACTGTACACCTCATAGGGCGCGGCTTCGCTGAAGACCATGTCATAATCCCCGGATCTCCGGCTCATCTTTGAACCCTTGAGCACCTTGAGAAATCCCAGCTGAAGCTGATCAGGCTTCATCGCATAGACCCGGTCAAATGAATTTTTGAAACTTTCATAGTTCTCCATGGGAAGTCCCGCGATAAGATCCAGATGCTGATGAATATTTCTGCCCTTTCTGATACGTTCCACGATCTTCTGCAGATGATCCAGATCCATTACGCGGTCTATCTCACGTATGGTATCAGGGTTTGCCGACTGTACGCCGATCTCCAGCTGCACGAGTCCGGGGCGCATGCCGGAGAGCAGCTCCAGCTCATCCTCATTCAGCAGATCAGCCGCGATCTCAAAATGGAAATTTGTTATCCCGTTGTCATGATCCCTGATATATTTCCAGATGGTTTGAGCATGGCTGTGTCTGCAGTTAAAAGTCCTGTCAACAAATTTTACCTGCGGTATTCGCCTGTCCAGGAAAAACTGAAGTTCGCGGCATACCAGATCCGTGCTCCTGAACCGGACTCTGTCAAGAGAAGAAAGACAATAGCTGCACGCAAAAGGACAGCCCCTGCTGCTCTCATAATAGACGATCTTATGCTCCAGTTCCTGCATGTCTTCGTATACGAAGGGTATCTCATCCATATTTACGATTCCTGCCGGGCCGTTTTCCCTGATTCTGCCGGAGGCATCCCTGTATGTGATCCCTCTGATATCGCGCAGAAAGCCGAAAAACGCTTCGTCCTTTCCGCATATTCCCCGGTCTCCGCATTCTTCCTTCGTTCTGCTTTCCGACACGCTGTAAGCCATCATAAGATCGGTAAACACGCGCTCTCCTTCACCCCGCATGACGCCTGTGACCTGAGGGTATTTATTCAGAAGCTCCGGCGCGTCATAGCTTACCTCGGGACCTCCGAGCCATATATCGGTGTGCGGACAGATCCGGTGAAAATCTCTGACCAGAAACTCCACATATCCCATATTCCAGATATAGCATGAAAAAGCCAGCACATCCGGCTGTCTTCTGTACAGATCCGCTATGATCTCTTCTTTCTGCTGATTAATAGTATATTCGGCTGTCTCTATCACGGCAGCGCAGCCGGAACCGTTTTCAGTCAGGATATCTTTTTCTTCCGTAAGCTTTTTTTCCGCAAAGCTTTTCAGATAGCGCACTGCCAGATTAGAATGTATATACTTTGCGTTTATCGCAGCCAGTATTACTTTCATTACAGACTCCCTCCCTGCCGCCAGAAACGGCTGATCTCTTCCTCTGCCGTGCCCGCAGTCACGGTCCTGCAGTCCTTCCATTCCCTCGGGAAATACTTTTTGTATTCGCTATATACGAATCTTTCATCCAGGAGCAAAATCACTCCCCGGTCGTCGGCGGTGCGGATCACCCGTCCGGCCGCCTGCATGACCTTGTTCATTCCCGGAAGCTTATAAGCGTAATCAAATCCGTCCGCCCCGCGCCTGTCGTAAAACTTTTTCAACAGCTCCCTTTCCCGGGTGATCTGCGGCAGTCCCGTTCCGACCACAAGAACTCCCTCCAGAGAGTCTCCGGTCAGATCGATACCCTCGGCAAAAATGCCTCCCATCACACAGAAGCCCAGAACGGAACCCTCCTGCTTTTCGATGAACTTCCGAAGAAACTCTTCTCTCTCCGTTTCTCTCATATAAGCTTCCTGTCTCAGTATCATTACCCTGTCCTCATGACTGTACAGGCAGCATTCCTCAAAAGCAGAGCATACCTCTTCCAGCATTATATACGATGGCAAAAAAATCATATAATTACCCGGATGAGCCCTTACGGCGGCGTCTATATATGAGGCGATCCTTTTGTATTCCTCAGGCCCTCTTCTGGTATATCTGCTGCTTACATCTCTTCCTATGGCCAGCATTCGGTTTTTCTCCGGAAAGGGCGATGGTATATAGATCCCGTAATTATCTTTCTCTGTAGTAAGAAGGCTCTGATAATACTTTACCGGAAGAAGCGTGGCGGAAAAGAATACCGCCGCTGAGGATCTGTCCAGACAGTTTTGCAGATTAGCCGCGGGATTGACACAATAAAGACGGATACACAGATCCCCGTCCGTATTCAGGCGCATATAGGTCATATAATTTTCATCAGCCAGATCATATATATTCAGGAAAGCACACAGCCGGAAATAAAAATCCAGTATTGCTGTGCGGGTTTCTTCAGCGCTTTCATCTCCGGATGAAGGGAGCTCATTATCCGCCCGAAGCTTGTCTTTCCCTGAGCGTTCTTCTTCATGCGTACCGTTTTGCGCGGCAAGATATTCATCCAGCTGTGTCCTCAGATTTAGCATGGGCAGGATCAGACTGCCTATATTATCAAGTTCATCGCATCCCGTGCAGCGTTTATGGTATTCCAGCATGATACGATTCAGCGCCGTGATCGCCCTGCGCAGTTTTTTTTCTTTTTTCTGTATGTTTTTTCTCAGCTCCAGGACCTCTCTGCGACATATATCCGCGCTGAACATTTCTCTTCCCCGCTCGACCAGATTATGTGCCTCGTCCACCAGAAAAATATAATCTCCTTTTCTGGCAGCTTCGCCGAAGAATCTTCCAAGGCGTGCCGCGGGATCAAATACATAATTATAATCGCATATTACCGCATCCATGAACTCTGCCATATCGATCTGCAGCTCATACGGGCAGACCTTCCATTTCTCCGCGAAGGCAAGGACCGTCTCCCGGTCTATCCTGTCCGCTGATGTCAGAAGGTCAAACATCGCGTCATTGATCCTGTCATAATGTCCCACAGCGCGTTCGCACGTCCCGGGACCGCATTTCACCTCATCAAGTACACACATCTTTTCTTTTGCGGTGATCGTGAGGCGTTTACATTTCAGACCTTTTCCCTCAAGTATGGAAAAAGCCTCCTCCGCCACCGTCCGGGTAATAGTCTTTGCCGTCAGATAGAAAATCTTTTCACCCAGTTCCTGTCCCAGCGCTCTGACGGCAGGATAGATTGCCGACATAGTCTTTCCTACGCCGGTCGGTGCCTGTACAAATATCTGTTTTCTTCTGGCGATCGTCCTGTATACCGAAACGACCATATCCCGCTGCCCCGCTCTGTATTTAAACGGAAACTCGATCCCTTCCATCGAAGAGTTTCTCTTTCTTTCCCACAGAACCTGAAATTCAGCCCATTTACTGTAGTCCTCACAGAGTTTTGCAAACCATTTCTCCAGTTCCTCCGCCTTATGTTCTTCCCTGAAGCTGCGGGTCTCCTCCGTTTCCAGATGACAATAGGTCATCTCTGTTCTGATTCTTTCCGCCTGATGATCAAGGATATACATATAGGCATAACACTTTGCCTGCGCAAGGTGCACCTCCTTGGGCTCCTCCATATGCGCAGGGTCGAGGTATGTGCCCTTGATCTCCTCTATCACCGGACCTTTGCGGTCTTCATATATGCCATCAGCCCTTCCTTCGATGACCAGAATAAAGTTCTCATATTCTTTTTCGAAACGCAGGGAAACCTCTGCGTGATACGCCGCGCCCCGTCTTCTCTGAAGTTTCCGGTGGATGCGGCTTCCCGCCTGCATGGCGTCTCTGTCGGTCGGACCGCCGCCTCTTGCCCTGAGATCACCGCTTCGCAGAAGAAATTCTACCAGATGACGGACTGATATTCTTATGATTTTCTTGTTTTCATTTTCCATATGATCTCTTAATCTTTTCTGATCTGTCATTAATAACAAAGTCCGGTAACGGACTTTGCGCGCCGCCGCACAGCAGCGCAGCTGCCTTCCTTTGTGCGGCGTGTGCATCCTCCGGAGGGGTTATTTCACGGGAAATTGAAGTAATTTACTGTGAAACAAACAAAGTCCGGTAACGGACTTTGCGCGGGATTCGGGTCAGCTTCAGCTGACATCCTCCAAACATTGTCAGAGCTGCCGCGCAATACATCTTTCCGTATCACGCGGCAGCTCCGGTCATTCCTATTTACACAGCCTGCACTGCGTTTATTCCATGAACTTCTCATGTCCAAACAGGCTTATTTCGAAGGCATGTAATTATTACTTTATTCCGGGCATTGCGGCGATCGCATCGTCAATGAATTTGTTCTTCGCCAGAGCAAACCTTCCTTCATCTGCCAGTTTCGCGATCTCCGGCTGTATCGGCATCTTTCCGAGCACCGGTACATTCAGCTCCGCTGAGATCGCGTCTATCTTGCTTTCTCCGAATACGCTGATCTTTCTTCCGCAGTCAGGACAAAGAATATAGCTGTAATTCTCTATAAATCCAAGTACAGGTATCTCCATCATGGACGCCATTTTGTAAGCCTTTGCAACGATCAGCTTAACAAGATCCTGAGGTGACGTTACGATGATGACCCCGTCGATCGGCAGAGACTGAAATACCGTCAGCGGCACGTCTCCTGTTCCCGGAGGCATATCTACGAACAGATAATCCAGCTCTCCCCAGCATACATCCGTCCAGAACTGTTTGACTACATTAGCCACGACCGGTCCTCTCCAGATGACAGGATCATCCTCATTCTCCAGTATCAGATTCGTTGACATGACCGCAATGCCGTTCTCTGACGTCTCCGGGAAAAGATTTGTACCATCGCTCTCGGCATTCTGATGGATACCGTACATCTTCGGAATGGAAGGACCTGTTATATCTGCATCCATTATTCCGACTTTGTATCCTCTTTCCGCCATTTCATTTGCCAGAGACGCCGTTACAAGAGATTTGCCTACTCCGCCCTTACCGCTGCATACACCGATCACATGTTTAATGCCTGAATACTGATTCAGCTGTGCCGCAAATTGACTTTTATCCATGATTCCTCCTCTGTCATGGGTTTCCCATGATCATTATCCGTTTTTCAAGACCAATGTCTCTATTTAATAAACCGGTCGATCGCCTTATTCAGATCCTCTATGGCTTTCTGATCGCCATGCTCCACGGCATCCACTATGCAGTTCTCGATATGATCCTGCAGTATGACCTTGCCGGTATTATTGATCGCTGATTTGACTGCAGATAACTGGATCAGTACTTCTGAACAGTCTCTTCCTTCCTCGACCATTTTTTTCACCGATTCCAGATGACCGATCGCTCTGGACAAACGGTTCAGGACAGCCTTGGTATGCTGATGAGAATGTACATGCGCATGTCCGGCTCCATCACCGCCGGTATGCCCGCGTTCCGATCCATCGCTGTGTGTATGTTCGATAACTGTCCCGTCTTCAAGTATGTGTCTGTGTTTTTCCATTTCTTCAACCTCAGGATGGTTCCTCTTCATCAAATACCACGACTATATAAAAACCGCGCGGCGTTTCCCTGATCTCCTTTACGATTCCCTTCCGGGATCTTAATCTTTCATATCCCTGATAATTCTTGCTCATGGCCACTGCCGGCACAATAGTGTAATAATATGACGTGGGAAGGGCGCTTTCGGTCACGTTTACCTCTTCTCCCTGCTGTACCAGGCCTTTTCTTTCCATTTTAAATTCCATCTCACGCACAGGTTATCATCCCCCTTACGCATCTTTCACAACCAGACAATTCATATCTGATTATATCATAAAATGGCTGTCTGCAAGATATGAACCTCTCTTTTAACAAAGTCCGCAAGCGGACTTCAACTCCTCAGCCCCTCAATCTTGAGGGACGCGAACGGACTTCAGTTCACTATTCCTTTTAGTCTGAAAAAAGCACCACTTTTAAAGGTGGTGCTTTCTCAATGTATCTTATATGCCATACTGACCACTGTTCATGCCACTCTCCTGCGGCAGCTTCTGTCAATGATGGAAAAGTCTGATACCCGTAAAGGACATGACCATGTCATATTTGTCACAGCATTCAATGACCGCATCGTCTCTGACTGATCCGCCCGGCTCAGCGATATATTTAACGCCGCTCTTGTGCGCACGCTCAATATTATCGGAAAACGGGAAAAATGCATCTGATCCGAGTGTGACGTCTGTCATCTGATCCAGCCACTCCCGTTTTTCTTCAGCAGTAAATACCGGCGGTTTCTCCTTGAAGATCTTCTGCCATGCACCGTCTGCCAGAACATCCATGTATTCCTCACCCATATAAACATCGATCGCGTTATCGCGGTCTGCCCTGCGGATTCCGTCCACAAACTTGAGATTCAGTACCTGCGGGCTCTGGCGCAGCCACCAGTTATCAGCTTTTGAACCGGCAAGTCTCGTACAGTGAACACGTGACTGCTGACCTGCTCCTACGCCGATCGCCTGACCGTCCTTTACAAAGCAGACGGAATTGGACTGTGTGTATTTCAATGTGATAAGAGCGATCTTCATATCACGGATGGCCTCCTCGGAGAGGACTTTATTCTTTGTCACCACATTTGCCAGAAGCTCCTCATTTATAGGAAGTTCCTGTCTTCCCTGCTCAAAGGTAATGCCGAAGACCTGTTTATGCTCAAGCGGTGCCGGAACATAGTTTTCGTCCATGCAGATCACTACGTAGTTTCCTTTCTTTTTGGACTTAAGGATCTCCAGCGCCTCATCTGTAAATCCGGGAGCAATGACGCCGTCCGACACCTCTCTTTTGATAATAGACGCCGTGTCCTTATCACAGATATCTGACAGTGCGATGAAATCTCCGAAAGAAGACATTCTGTCCGCGCCCCTCGCCCTTGCATAGGCGCATGCCAAAGGAGAGAGTTCTCCCATATCATCCACCCAGTAGATCTTTCTTAACACATCCGACAGCGGAAGTCCGACTGCTGCTCCTGCGGGAGATACATGTTTAAAGGATGCTGCCGCAGGCAGACCCGTCTCTTTCTTCAGCTCCCTTACCAGCTGCCATCCGTTGAACGCGTCCAGGAAATTGATATATCCCGGCCGGCCGGAAAGTACGGTGATCGGAAGTTCTTCTCCTCCTTCCACATAAATCCTGGAAGGTTTCTGATTGGGGTTACAACCATATTTCAACTCAAGTTCTTTCATATTTCCCTCTTTTTTAATCTAAAAAACACTACAACGAAATCTGTTCTCCGGATCATACATTTTTATTGATGATCTTTGATGTATATTCGCCCGTCTCGATATCAATATATCTCACAAACAGGGAAACCTTGTTATCCTGATCAAGACTTGACCAAAGCATATCGGCAAAACCATCCATATTGTCGGGGATATCTACCGGTCTTGGCTCTCCCTCAAAGCTTGGCAGCGGATTTCCGTCATGCATATATGTGGAAATAAAACGTCCCTCTCCCGCGATACAGTCGTCATATGAGAATGTATAGCGGTTGCACTGGGATGGATCTCCGTTGTTGCTCTTCAGAATGGACATGGCGCAGCTGTATTTTCCGTTTTCCACCTGCAGGACCGCAGAAATACGGGGCGTATAGTTTGGTCCGTCCGGTTCAAATTCACGTGAACGCAGAGACTGTTCAAACGTCAGATTTTTGTCCATTCCCTCATAGATCGTATCCGTCTGGTCGCCGTTCGTAACGATCGTCGTGTTTCCCAGAACGCGTACAGGGGAATAAATGATCAGACTTGGATCGACCATCTTTGATGGATCAAAAGCCTGAGTCCTGATGCCTTCGCCATCCTCCACGAAGACACGGTTTCTGCTGTTTTCGCTTCTTCCCATGATAAAATACGCTGTCACGGCGTATTTACCGTTTGCGGAACGTCCCGCTACGATTCCCCTTCCGGGATAACTGTTTTCCGAAAGCTCTTTTGAAAGATTAATCTTTTCCATTTTTTCTCCTCTTTGACACAAGAATGCCTGACATCCCGCTGATGCCAGACATTCATTTTTTCAGATCAAATCAACCTGCCAGCGGATACTTCTCTGTCAGCGCCCTGATGATATCCCTTGCTTTGTCTCCTGTATTCTCAGGATCCTTGATCGTCATTGCGATAGCGTCAGCGATCATATCCATGTCCTTCGTGTTCAGACCCCTGCTTGTAACAGAAGGCGTACCAAGACGGATACCGCTTGTTACAAACGGAGATTTAGGATCCTTCGGAACCGTGTTCTTATTCGCTGTTATATTTACATCCTCAAGCCAGTTCTGAACCACCTTTCCGGTAAGCTCAAGCGGAACCAGATTTACAAGCATAAGATGATTGTCCGTTCCTCCGGAAACGATCGGAATATCTCTGCTTACAAGTCCGCCTGCAAGAGCCTGCGCGTTATCCACGATATTCTGTGCGTATACCTTAAATTCCGGCGAAAGGGCTTCCTTAAAACAAACTGCCTTAGCTGCAATGACATGTTCCAGCGGACCGCCCTGGATTCCCGGGAATACCGCTTTATTGAGCTTATGCTCTGTCGCAAACTCCTCGCTGGAAAGAATGAGACCTCCTCTTGGTCCTCTCAGTGTCTTATGCGTAGTAGTCGTCGTCACATGAGCGTAATTGATGGAACTCTCATGAAGACCTGTGCAGACAAGACCTGCGATGTGCGCGATATCCGCCATCAGGTATGCGCCTGTCATATCCGCGATCTCTCTGAATCTTTTGAAATCGATCTTTCTGGCATATGCGCTGGCACCCGCAACGATCATTTTTGGCTTGCATTCCCTGGCGATAGCCTCTACCTTATCATAATCAATATAACCGTTCTCATCTACGCCGTAGGGAACGATATTGAAATAATTACCGGAAAAGTTTGCCGGTGAACCGTGAGAAAGATGTCCGCCCTCATCCAGATTCATTCCCATGATCGTGTCTCCGGGCTTACAGAGCGCATAGAACACAGCCATATTTGCCTGCGCGCCGGAATGAGGCTGCACATTGGCATACGTGCATCCAAAGAGCTCCTTCGCGCGTTCGATAGCAAGCGTCTCCGCTTTATCAATGATCTCGCAGCCGCCGTAATATCTCTTTCCAGGATATCCCTCAGCGTACTTATTGGTAAATGGGCTTCCCATTGCCGCCATAACAGCTTTGGACACCCAGTTTTCGGAAGCGATCAGCTCGAGATGCTGATTCTGTCTTTCCACCTCGGCAATGAGCAACTCCGCGATCTCGGGATCTACTTT
>DFHP01000039.1 GCA_002371335.1 Eubacterium sp. UBA3720 | reverse complement strand
GCCATGCAGGAGCTTCAGTATATACCCAATGAGCTGGCCCGCAGCATGTTCAAAAAGAAATCGAATACCATAGCCATGCTGGTGCCCAATATTCAACATCCGTGGTTTTCCTCCCTTGCCGCCGCAATTGAGAAGGAATTGAATCAGCGTAATTACCGGCTCATGCTATTCAGCACTTCTGATGATACGGAACGGGAAAGAGAGTGCCTGCATACGCTTCGCTCCAACATTGTTGACGGTATCATCTGCGGCACATCCGCCTGCGCGCCGGAAGAATATCAGGCAGTGGTCGATAAGCCGATCGTTATGCTCGATTTTAAGATCAGCGACGATATTCCGCTGATCGTTTCGGACCATAAGCAGGGGGGGCGGCTGGCCGCAGAGGCATTTATCAGGAGCGGATGCAGGAATGTGATCCATATTTCAGGAGAAAGAACATCGAAAGACATCTATTCATTTTACAGTCATGAAGTCCTGGATGAGGTGCTGGGACAGGCAGGCATTGCCACCCGGCTTGTACCCATACAGTGGAATGCCTTTGACTTTGACGGATATTTTGAACTGGCAAAAACGATCCTGGATCAATATCCGCAGGTTGATGGCCTTATGGCTGCTGACCTGCCTGCGCTTGCTTTTGTAAAAGCAGCCAGAGCGCTGGGAAAAATCTTTCCGGAGGATTTCAGCGTTGTTGCTTATGATGGGACGTACGTGCTGAATACGAACACGGTGAATATTTCCAGGATCCGGCAGCCTTACGAGCTGATAGGGAAAAAAGCTGTGGGAATTATTATGGATCAGCTTCAGGGGAAAAATATACAGTATCCCTGCGGAGAAGTCGTTCTCCCTGTTGAGTTTGTGCAGGGAGAAACAACAGCTTAAGAACAGAAAAAATAGCAGATAATATATATTCGGCTGTCATGATTCGGAAACATTACCGAAGGTATGGCAGCCGATTTGTGTTATTTTGCTAATCGTGGAAAATTTTAAAATAGCGCTTGACGAAACATGTTTCATAGTGTAATGTGTAGCTATGAAACATGTTTCAAAACAGAAGTGTGAAAGACTAAATTCATATTCATCCATGACATAGTGTTCATGGAAACTTACAGTGTTAGGAGGGAAAGTAAATGAAGAAAGGTTTTTTGGGTGTAATGCTGACAGCAGCTATGGTCTCCGGAGTTTTTGCCGGCGTGGCAAGCGCGGAAGAGAAAACACAGATCCGTGTGTACATCGGCGGTGACAATGCGGATCTTAATCAGCAGCTGGTGAATGATTTTAATGCGCAGAGCGAAGATGTCGAAGCTGAGATCGTTACATTGACAGAAGGACAGAGCGGCTATCAGATGCTGACAGTCATGTACAATTCCAACAGTGCTCCCAATGTATTTTTCCTGGAGTCCGGGGACATTCTTGCGCTGCAGGACAAGCTGGCGGACGTTTCTGATCTTGAATGCATGCAGTATGCTGCAGAGGGTACCCTTGACGATGTTACTGTGGATGGCAGGATCCTTGGCGCGCCGGTTAAGATGCAGGCTTATGGTATGATCTACAGCAAAGCTGTCGCTGCAAACGCGCTGGGTGAGGATTTTGATCCGGCTTCCATTAAAACGCTTGAAGATTTTACGGCAGTCTGCGATACACTTGAGGAGACAGGCGTTGCCGGTACGATCATCAGTCCGTTCAACTGGTCACTTGGAAATCATTATTTTAACATGGTATATTCAGGCCAGGATGATCCGGACACATTTGTAGCGTCTCTGAAGGAAGGCACGGCTGATCTGGCAAACAATGCTGTCTTCAACAGCTACATGGATACTTTTGATGTCATGATGAAATACAACTATTACAAGGAGAATCCGCTTGAGGACGCTGCTGATGAAGCTGTAAAACAGGCACAGAGACTGTTTACGGAAGAAGCGATGTTCTGGTTCCAGGGCAGCTGGGAGTCAAGTGTGATCCGCCAGCTTGATACGGAAAGTGAGTACGGATTTATTCCGGTTCCGCTCGCGTCTGAAGAAGAAAACAACAGCGGCAGGATCTGCACACTTGTTCCGGGTTACTTCTGTGTTGATACTGCTTGTTCAACTGAAGAACAGCAGGCAGCAGCCAGAGAGTTTATTACATTTGCAACCATGTCTGATGCCGGACAGCAGTATGTAATCGATGATGGCAACATTCCCGCTTATACCAACAATGACAAAGAGATCTCGGAGAGCCTTGTTCTGTCAGCATTTGATTACGCGTCTGAAGGGGCAACCTTCCCGATGTATACAAAGTATCCGTCAGATCACTACGAAGCAGTAGGAAATTTGATGCAGCAGTACCTGGCTGGTGAGATTGACAGGGCTGGTCTTGCAGAGAAGATCGAAGCATACTGGAACGGACAGGCTTGATGCGGCAGACTGAACTGGGATAGACTATATCTACAAAGGCGGGGCTTACAATGAAAAAGGCGCGAAAATTTATACTGTTTGCGGGGCCGGCATTATTTTTCTTTCTATTTATTATAGGAGCATCTTTTGTCAGCGGTGTGCAGCTGAGCTTTACGGACTGGAATGGACTGGCAGATTCTTACCGTTTCATCGGCCTGGAGAATTTTATCGGGGCATTCAGGGATATGGAATTTATAATCTCCCTGGGAAAGACTTTCACATATGTATTTTTTGTTGTGATATTGACCAACATCATTGCTTTCGGGATTGCCTTCGGACTGACCAGGGGCCTGCGGATGCAGGGGGTTTACAGAGTTGGATTTTTCACGCCGAACCTGATCGGCGGAGTTGTCCTGGGTCTGATCTGGCGTTTTGTGTTTTCCACGGCGCTGCCTGGAATTGGCGAGTTTTTTCACATCGGTTTTCTGGAGCATAATCTGCTGAGCAAGCCGAATACGGCATTCGCGTCGCTGATCCTGGTTTCCGTCTGGCAGATGGCAGGCTATCTGATGCTGATCTACATGGCAGGAATTGTGGGACTTCCCAAAGATGTTCTCGAAGCAGGCAAGCTCGATGGCGCCACTGGTTTTGATGAACTGAAAAGCATCATACTTCCTCTCATAATGCCTTCGATTACGATCTGCGGGTTCATGTCCATCAAAAATGCCTTTATGACGTATGATATAAATATGTCGCTGACCAACGGAGGCCCGTATGCTTCGACCAAGCTCGTGGCAATGCAGGTTTATGAAAGGGCATTTACATCCCAGCAATACGGCGTTGGTCAGGCAGAAGCACTGATTCTGTTTGTGATCGTCGCAACGATAACGCTGATCCAGGTGAGCATATCAAAGAGTAAGGAGGTACAGGCATGAATAAGAAGGTTCGCTCCGGGATACTGTATGTGTTTTTCACAGGCCTCCTGATCCTTTTCCTGGTCCCGTTTTTTCTGGTCCTGATCAACAGTTTCAAGACAAACAAGGAAATCATTCTCAGTCCCATGGCGTTTCCGTCATCAGTGAACTTAAGCGGTTATGTAAAAGCTTTTTTCAGCATGAATTTCCTGGTTACATTTCGTAATTCCCTTATCATTACGGTGCTCAGCGTATTCTTTATTATTCTGTTTGCCGTAATGTGCGCATACCTGTTTGCCCGGAACAACTGGAAGATCAATAATATTCTTCTCATGGTTATGGTGGCTTCGATGATCATACCGTTTCAGACGATCATGATCCCTATCGTGCGGAACTTTTCCGCAATGAACGCAGTCAACAATATCGGCATGGTCGTGGTGTTTTATATCGGAGCGCACATATCCATGGCAGTATTCATGTTTCAGGGATTTATCAAGAGTATCCCTTCGGAACTTGATGAGGCTGCGACGATCGACGGGTGCGGTGATTTCGGAATACTTTTCAGGATCATCTTCCCGCTGCTCAAGCCGATCGTTTCCACGGTATGCGTCCTGGATGTGCTCGCGATCTGGAATGACTTCCTGCTGCCGTACATTCTTCTGCAGCGGAACAATCTGAAAACGCTTCCGCTTATGACGTATTCATTCTTCGGTCAGTATTCCGTTGATTATTCGCTGATCTGTTCCGGATTGATCATATCCATTCTTCCGGTTATCATTATCTACGCGTTTCTGCAGAAGCAGATCATCGAAGGTGTGGTTTCGGGAGCAATCAAGTAAGGTGGGGTTTATATCATGGCAGGTAAATGGTGGCAGAAAGCAATTGTATATCAGATCTATCCTAAAAGCTTTCAGGATACGAATGGCGATGGAATAGGAGATCTTCAGGGAATCATCAGAAGACTGGATTACCTGCAGGATCTGGGAGTAAATATGCTGTGGCTATGTCCCATAAATGTATCGCCCATGTGCGACAACGGTTATGATATTGAAGATTATTATCATATCGACCCGTCTTTCGGAACGGATGAGGATTTCGAAGCGCTCATCAGAGAAGCAGGCAGCCGGCAGATGAAAGTGATCATGGACCTTGTTGTCAATCATTGTTCATACAGACACAAGTGGTTTCAGGATGTTCTGCGCAATCCAGCCAGTCCGTATGCCTCGTATTTTATCATCCGGGAAGGATTCGGCGGAAAAGAGCCTAATAATCTTCGTTGTTATCCCGGCGGCAGTGCATGGGAAAGAATCGGGAACAGCAATCGATTCTATTTTCATTCTTTTGCGAAGGAACAGCCGGATCTTGACTGGGAGAACGCTGCTTTAAGAGATGAGATCTGCACCATGATGAATTACTGGCAGGATAAAGGCGTGGCCGGCTTTCGCGTCGATGCGATCGGAAACCTGAAAAAATCGGATCAGGCGCTCAGCCGGACCCGGTTTGAACCGGACGGAGAGGATGGTCTGACATCCCTGGCACCATATGTTCTGATGCAGGATGGGATCCAGGACTATCTGAAGGAGATGAGAGACCGGGTATTTAAGCCGCATGACAGCTTTACAGTGGCCGAAGTCAGTGTCCCTGAACACAAGCTGCTGGAGTTTATCGGTCCGGACGGCTATTTTTCCACAGTATTTGATTTTTCTTATACAGATATTGATGTAGAGGAGAGAGGCGGCGCCACATGGAAGCGTCCATGGACGTTCAGGGAGATGAAGGAGAAGATCATCCTGAGCCAGATGGATGTTCAGAAATACGGGTTTGCCTCTCCCTACCTGGAAAATCATGATCAGCCCCGTTCCGTGAGTAAATATATTCCCTCCCGGGATCGCAGCTATGAAAGCGTGACAGCTCTGGCGACAATGTATTTCTTCCTCCGCGGCGTGCCGTTTATATTTCAGGGTCAGGAGCTGGGGATGGAGAACTGCCCATTCCGGTCTATAGAAGATTTCAGAGATCCGGTAGCGCTGCAGCGTTACGCACAGGCGTTGGAACGAGGAGAGGATCCTGAAGCTGTCTTTGCGTACCTGAGAGAGAGGGGCCGGGATCACGGCAGGACTCCTATGCAGTGGGATTCAACCGAAAATGCAGGGTTCTCGGAAGGGACGCCCTGGATCATGGTAAACCCCGGTTATGTGCAGTGCAATGCGTTAAGCCAGATGCGGGAGGGGCACAGCATCTATCACTACTATAAGGACATGATCACCCTTCGGAAAAAGGAAGCATATGCTTCGGTTCTGGAAACGGGCTGGTTTGTTCCCGTTGAGACCAGGGATGACAGGCTGTTCTGTTATCGGAGGGAAAATGACAGCCAGTCTGTCCGGGTCCTGATCAATTTTTCCGCGGATTATGTCAGAGTTCCTGAGAATCTGATGACCGGAGAGGTATTGTTGTCAAACCGCGAAGCATCAGAAAACGGGAGGCTTATGCCTTATCATGCGATCGTGTTCTCAGAATAGGATCGGACTGGATCTGAAAGCGGAGAATATGCAGAAGATAATGGGAAGCACAAGAGAGAGGCTCTTGACTTCCCTTATTTTTGTGACAATAAAGAGAGGCCGTTTCGGTTTTCGTATGCCGCCGGAACCGGATCCCGTCATAGATGTGTATCGCCCGATACTGATCGCAGGGGACGGAGAGATGCTTAGCTGAGCAAAAAGCCTGGGCTGGCACAGGGGAAAATCCGACAGATGTCAATCTGATGTGAAGATACAGGCCAGAGGTTGAAGGGTTTTAATTCATTTCGGGAAAATGAAGCCGATTATCACAAGTGTATTGCGGAAGTATCTCAAAGAAGAAGGAGACATCGGAAAGACCGGAATATTCACTCGTATAATATTTGCATAAATACGCAAAAAAATCATGAATTTCACTTCCCTTTAAAAAGG
>DFHP01000115.1:21557-22149 GCA_002371335.1 Eubacterium sp. UBA3720 | reverse complement strand
CATCTCCTTTCAAATTCTATAATTCTTCAGGTGATTGTGAAACTCCGTGTGGTCGGGAAATTGTGTAACGATTCAAACGGCTTCCGCGCAAAGAACTTCCATGTATTCACTCCATCTGCTGATATCATTCGCGAAATCATAAACTCGCTGCGCCGAGGCGATATGATTTCTGCTCATACAGCAGATTCCGTTCATGCAGAAGTTCTAATGCTTGTGCAGATTGTTTGAATCATTCACACAAATTTCCCATCCTGCTGAGTTTCGCAATTACCTGTGTACACAAAAAAATAAAGAGGAGGAGAACTATCTATGGAGTTGATCACTGAGGAAATGGTTCTTGAATATATCAAATGTGAACTTTATTCAGATTTTATGAAGAACTATCAGACCGCTGTCAGAAACCTGGACGATCAGTTTTTTGATTCTGTCCGATGCCATACTTTCTATGTACAGAAACCCTGGGAGGTGGCGCAGGAATACAGACAGAAAGCCCGGACGAAAAAACTTGACCCGGCCTGGATCGATAAATATATCCCGCCTGCGCTAGCCGACGGTAATAATTATTGAAGCGCGCCGCCGCACGGCAGCGCAG
>DFHP01000115.1:10214-21500 GCA_002371335.1 Eubacterium sp. UBA3720 | reverse complement strand
CAGCTGCCTTCCTTTGTGCGGCGTCTGCATCCCCGGAGGGTTTATGTTATAGGATTCGGGTGTCAAAACTACGAGTTCGGGGAATTGTGTGAAAGATTCATACCTTTGGACGATAGGAAATTGACGCAACTTCCCATGGCACAAAAAAAGAAGCGGTTCATGCTGAATTGACGGGGTTTTGCCCCGGCGGATGCATGACCGCTTCTTTTTTATCTCAGTGCGAGAAACCCCCGCTGAGATAAACGCTCCGTGAGGATACGCAGGGATTCATTTTTGGAAGATGTCAGCTGAAGCTGACCAGAATCCCGCACCAGATCCCGCGAGCGGGATTTGAGTTATTTTCTGTCAGATCAGCACCACTCCATGATGGCTTTTACTGCTGTAGCTGTATCTTTCTCCGGGAAGAGCTCGTATCCTACGCGTCCTGTGTAACCGCACTCCTCCAGATGTCTGATGACTTTCTTATAGTTGATCTCGCCTGTGCCCGGCTCATGACGTCCCGGTGCATCTGCAATATGGATATGTCCAAACTGATCGCCATACTGTGAGATCGTATCACAGATACATCCCTCGTTCAGCTGCATATGATATACATCATACAGAAGTTTCAGTCTCGGGGAGTTGATCAGTCTTGTGATCTCAGCGCCCATCTGTGTTGTGGCAAGGAAGTTGCCCACATGATCTGTAGTAATGTTCAGAGCCTCGAGGTTCAGATTGATCTCCTCTTTCTCAGCCAGTTTAGCGCACTCCAGAAGGCAGTCATACATTGCGCAGAGTTTTACTGTATCGGAAAGCTCGTCATAATGATTTACTACGATACCGCCGTCGCCAAGAGCATTGGAATGAATCGTAACGCTGGAAGCGCCGATCTTCTTTGCAGCCGCAATGGACTGTTTGAGATACTCAAGATAAGGCTCTTTATGTGTAGGGTCTACCAGTGAGTAGTCTGCGTCGCCATTAAAACCTGAAATGTTGATTCCTGCTTTTTCAGCAGCTTCTTTTGTGGCATCCAGATCACGGATCCTGTAATCCCAGAACTCTACCGCTTCAAAACCGTCATCCTTGGCTGCCTGAAATCTCTCCAGCCATGGAAGCTCTGTATACAAAGTGTCAATACATGCACATTTTCTTAATGCCATACCGCGTGCTCCTTTCTTTCAACCCTTTTTTTGTAAATTGATGTTCCAACGCCGTTACTCCGTCAACAGCGCCTTTATCATTAGATTTTGCTTCTTTTATCAGTTTGTGCAAAAATCTCTTTGTGCTTTTTAGCACAATTATTTTATACCATATCTTTCGATCTCTGTCAATATTTCTTGCGGCTTATTATCTGTTTTTTCTTGCGGCATATTATCTGTTTTTTGAGATTTCCTCTTATATTTTACATTCCCGCAGAATAGCTCATGTTTTCCGCGCAGTAAATATCAATAGGAATATTTGTCTCTTCTTTCTCGGGCCGTATTCCCTTCTGTATATATTCCTTCAGAATTATCAGCGGACGGTATCCCTGTCTGTATATGTTCTGCCCGATGGTAAAGTCGATCTCGCCCTCCGCGAGCAGCTTCCTCGTGGTGTCTGTAAGGTCGTGCGCAATAATATGTACGTCTCCGGCTTTTCCTATCGTCCTGACCGCGTCCGCACACCCGGTCACGCTGTGATTGGCCATATATATTCCTTTGATCCCGGCATTCTTCTCAAAGGTATCCAGCACTTTATTGTAAGTGACCATATAGTCATTATATGTCTCTATGCTTATGATGTTTTCCTTCGGAAAACGCTTTTCCTCTATGACCTTAAGAAATCCCTTTCTTCTGCGCGCGTGGGCATCGAACTCTTCATTTCCAATGGCCACCAGCAGTTTTTCATCCTTCCGGATCAGTTTCATCATCAGATCCCCGGCAATACGTCCGCTCTGCTCGGGATCCTGGGACACATAGCTGAGCCTTTGGGACATCGGCACATCATTATTAAAGGTCACTACTGGAATGCCCTTCCCTGCCAGTTCATTGATCTTTTCTTCAACGGCGGGCACATTCATAGCGCAAAGCGCAATTCCCTTTACGTTATGTGCCATCATTTCATCGATATGCCTCAGAATTTCTCCCGGCACCGCCATTTCGCACTGGGCGGTGATCACCTCGATCTTCTGATCAAGGAGAAGCCACTTGGCGTCGTTTATGCCCTGCAGTAATTCATCTTTTAAAAAACCGGTCCAGAAACCGGACCAGGCCGGAAAGATCACACCAAGCTTAAACCCTCTCAGTCCCGATGTATTCAGTCCCAGAGCTTCGGCAACTTCCTGTCTGGAAGGTTCATACTCCAGCTCTTTCATTGCCCGTATGACCGCATCCCTTGCCTCCGGCCTCACATGCGGTCTCTGATTAAGCACTCTGTCTACAGTTCCCCTGGAAACTCCCGCCTTTTCAGCAATCATGTTTATCGTTACTCTTCGAGCCATTGTTTACCCTGCCATTTCGTGTACATTTTTTGCCGCATCACAGAAAAAACAGCAGTTTTTTTCTGAATTATGATGCTTGTGCATTTCCTGTGCCTTTTTGCACGTATTGTATCATTTTGCACAGGGTTCCGTCAATCCACGTTAGTGTCACAGTAACTGATCGTAATTTCCTACGACACGATCAGAGTCCGCGAGCGGCTTATGCTTTTCCCGTCCACTTTTCAAGGGCTTTCATATACGTTTCCCCATACCTGCTGCGAATGGCGTTCTTTCGCGTAATGGTTCCGATCCTCATTCTCTCCCTGACATCCAGAGGACGGGCTATGATATTCTCTCCGTTCAGTTCCTCGTCCAACACTCCGGAACTGACAGTGTATCCATTGAGTCCTATCACCAGATTAAATAATGTAGCCCTGTCCCTTACTTTTATATTCTTTGGTCTGTCAAATGTGCCGAGAACTTCCTCCGAATAATAAAAGGAGTTGAATTCACCCTGCTCAAAAGACAGATATGGGTAAGGTTCCAGTTCTTCCAGACGGATAAGCTGTTTTTGCGCAAGCGGATGATTCCGGTAAAGAAAAACATGCGGGCGGGCCGTAAAGAGTTCCTGAAATACCAGATCGTTCTTTTTCAGCATTTTCTGTATGACTTCTTCGTTATGCTCCGACAGGTACAGTATACCTATCTCGCTTTTTCCGCTGCCGACATCATCAATGATCTCATGGGTCTGCGTCTCGCGAAGGATAAAATCATATTTGTTATAATCATATTTCTTTACCAGATCCACGAACGCGTTAACGGCAAACGAATAATGCTGGCATGAAACGGAAAAGCGGGGACTTCTGTTCGATACTCCACGAAATTTCTCTTCCATGAGTTCGGCCTGTTCCAGAAGCTGCCTGGCATAGGCCAGAAACTCTTCTCCCTCCCTGGTAACCGTCACGCCTCTGTTGCTGCGCAAAAAAATGATCAGCTGCATTTCCTTTTCTATAAGATGGATGGCCCTTGTGAGACTGGGCTGAGATATGTAGAGCCGTTCCGCCGCCTCTGTAATATTTCCGATTTCTGCCACGGTCACGATATATTTTAACTGCTGTAATGTCACTTCTGTCCACCTCCCGTATCCCGGATCAGCTCTGCTCTTCTGTTACTGCATGAAACTTCCCGCTTTTTATTAAATGATCAGTTATATGTGATCATAACAAAGTCCGTTCAGAAAGAACATTCCTGATCTCTGGCAATGATCACGGAAAAATATCCGCTTTCATCAGGAATATCGTCAAGGCTTCGATAGATCTTTTCATTCTCCATACCGCAGTTTTCCACCATTGTCACTTCCTTTTTCTTATCCCGGAGCATTTCTTTTATCTGCCGCATTCTTTTACCTGATTTCATGAATATCCGGGTATTTCCGCCTTCAAATTCCAGAGCTTTCTCATACGCTGCGGGGAAAATGTGAATACTTTCTTCCCGGCCGCCCAGGGAAATGTTTGCCGCGGCGGCCGCTGCGCAAAAAGAAGTAATACCGCTGACCGTCTCCGTGGTATACCCGTCTTCGGAAACCAGTTTTCTGATATAACTGAATGTAGAATAGACCGAAGGATCTCCAAGTGTAAGAAAAACGACATTTTCTCCCTGAGCCAGATGAGCCTCTATGATGGCCGCAGCCCTTTGATGGCTTTTTGCAAGCCTGTCCATATCCCTTGCCATAGGCAGATGCAGAGGGAGGATCGTTTTATTTTTCAGTTCAGGCACTGCCTGTAAGGCAATGCTATAGGCAACGGTTTCTCCGGCGCTTTTCCCGGGAATGGCCATGATCTTATTTTCTCTGATCATTCTAACCGCCTTGAGCGTCATCAGCTCCGGATCTCCCGGACCAACGCCGATTCCGATAAGTGTTCCTTTATTCATATTCTTTGTCCTTTTTTTTTCCATAGTTTGCCATGGTCTGACGCAGAGCATCCTCCTTTGGGACCCCTGCCAGCCGAAGCTTGTGGGCAAAATCCAGCGCTTCATGCATCTCCGGCCCCGGCTCCATTCCTGCCCCCACCAGGTCTCTTCCCTGAACGAAGGGTCTGTCCATCAGTTCTTTAAACTCATGCAGACGTCCGGTCAGCAGCTCTTCTGTTTTTTCATAATGCGTCTCCCGATCCTGTCCCATACGGTCTGCCTTTGCCAGCAGCAGCAGATCCTCCGGATCACATGACCGGTCGAACATCCGCATAAAGGCTTTCTTTCCGGCGTTCTGATCCGCCAGGAGATTCGGACTCATATGTAATCTCACCATGTTGCAGACATACTTTCTCAGTTTCGTTTCGGTCGTCAGTCTTCTCACAAACACATCCGCGATCTCCACTCCGCGGATCTCATGTCCGACGGACCTGATCCTGCCGTCAGTCTTCTGCGTCGAAACCGTCTTTCCCAGATCATGGCATAACGCAGCCATCATAAAATACGTCGGCTCATGAGCCTTCTCCCGCAGCTTTGCCGCGGCGTCCAGCACACTCATCGTATGATTCCAGACATCTCCTTCGGGATGGAACTCAGGTTCCTGCTCAACTCCTATAAGGTCTTTTATTTCAGGAAACCAGTCATTCAGCTGATCCATATCCCGGAGCGCCTTAAAAAATACCGACGGCGTATCCGACTTCAGAAGAGCCTTTTCTGTTTCACCGAAAACTCTCTCCTTTGCCAGAGCCGTCAGATCTTCAGACGCTGATAATTCCATCGTACGCTCCGCGATCCTGAATCCGAACCTTGCCGCAAACTGCGCCGCCCGAAGCACCCGGAGAGGATCCTCTCCGTACGTCCGGTCATTCACATGCCTTATAACGCCGTTACTGAGATCCTCCATTCCGCCGAAATGATCAATGATCTCCCCTGTCAGCACATCCTGCATCAGCGCATTAATGGTAAAATCCCTTCTCTGGGCGGCTTTTTTCGTTCCCAGGAACGGGTCTACAAATATTTCAAAATCCTTATGCCCTTTTCCGCACGGATGCTCCCTCCGCGGCATGGCGATATCGAGGTTATAATGGCTCAGCCCGAAAACGCCGAAGCTGGCGCCCATTTCGGTCCTTTCGCCCAGCGAGTCAAGTATTTCACATAAGACAGATGGCGTAATTCCGTGAATCTCTATATCTATATCCTTATTTTCCGCATTCATCAGAAGATCTCTCACATAACCCCCGACGAAAAAGGTTCTTCCGCCTGCCTTCGAGACTCTCCCGGCGATCTTTTCCGCCATTTCAAGATCCTTATTTTCCAAAAAAACAACCTCCCCGAAAAAGCATTTCTGTAATTGAACGTATCATATCCGCAAAGAATCAGCAACTTATTTACACCGCGAAAAGCTGTCTGTTATACGTTACAAATCACAATCCCATCACATATGTTTCACACTTGCTTGAAAGAATAAACAAATTCTCTTCACATTTTTCTCTTAAGATAACATACATCTAATACAAAAGACATTAATTGCGCAGCCCCCGCAGAGTTTGTTTCACAGAAAATTGACGATATTTCCAAATTTTCCCGTGAAACATAAAGAATACCGTTTTTCGCCCGGGAAAAAAGCGAACAAATATCAAAAAGAAAAGAGGTACTATTATGGGTAAGCTTTATGATGATGATTTTAACAATATCGATAACGCAGACAGCCTTCTTGAAAAAAACGAACCCCTGAAAACATACGGTTCTTTCAAAAATCCCCCAAAAAAGAACCTGAAAAACCGCCGGCGCAGACAGAAGGCCGCCAGGCTTCTGGCAGCGGCGCTGACCTTCGGTGTTGTAGCAGGCACAACAGCTTACGGCGTCTCCAGCCTTGAAAATAAAGTTCTCTCATCATCAGGAACCACCTCAGAAGCCGATGCAGAGACTGATAAAGAAACCACTGCTCAAAAAGGCGACGCCGCATCCTATACTTTCTCTGATAATTCATCCGCTGCGTCAGGAAGTGTGGCAGACGTAGCCACAGGCAGTATGCCCGCCATGGTAACGATTTCTACGATGTCAGTACAGCAGATGAACAGCCTGTTCGGCGACTCCGGGGAATACGAGGTAGAAGGAGCAGGATCAGGCGTGATCATCAAACAGACAGATGACGAACTTCTGATTGCTACAAACAATCACGTCATTGAAGGCGCAACTGAGCTTTCAGTAGGCTTTGCGGATGAAACTGCAGTTTCTGCCGGCATAAAAGGCAAAGATCCGGAAAACGACCTTGCAATTGTTTCCGTAAAGCTCTCCGATATTCCGGAAGACACCCTGTCTCAGCTGAAGGTTATTTCGATCGGTGATTCCGATGAGCTGAAACTGGGCGAGCAGGTGGTCGCCATCGGAAACGCCCTTGGTCTTGGTCAGTCTGTAACAAGCGGTTACGTCAGCGCGTTAAACAGGTCTATTGATCTTTCCGACGGAACAAACACCTTCACATCCGAGGGACTGATACAGACCGATGCGTCTATTAACTCTGGCAACAGCGGCGGCGCCCTTCTGAACATGAACGGTGAGCTCATCGGAATCAACGAAGCAAAGTCTTCCGCCGGACTGAACGAAGCATCGGTCGATAACGTAGGTTACGCGATACCGATTTCAAAGGCAATGCCTATTCTGGAGGAGCTCATGAACGGAGAAACAAAGACAGCCGTTTCCGAAAACGAACAGGGCTATCTGGGCGTCAACTGCGTAGATGTTTCCGAAGAATCCTCCAGTATGTACAACATGCCTACAGGAGCCTATATCAACGACATTGTTGAAAACAGCCCGGCTGCGGAAGCAGGTCTTCGGCAGGGAGATATCCTCACGGCCATCAATTCAGATACTATAAATTCCTATAGCGAGCTTGCCTCAGCACTCCGGTATTGCGCCGCCGGCGATACTATCACCGTTACCTATCAGCGCACCGGAAGCAGCGGATATGAAGAGCAAACCGCGAAGATTACTCTCGGTTCCGCTGACGAATATTCATCGGAGGAAAATACTGATGAAGACGCTTTCTATGAAGACAGTTTTGACAATGATCCTTATCAGTATGATTACTTCGATGAAGAGTTCGGCGGATTAGAAGACTTTTTCAGCAGCGACAGTGACCGGTATTTTGGAAACTGAGTACTCTCCTTGCCGCCGGGACACGAACAAGCAGACAGGATCTGAACTTTCCCCACACTTCTGAGGAAAGCGCATATAATAAAGATATCCTTTTTCCGGATATATCGATTCGGTAAAAAGGGTATCTTTTCTGTCTCATTCATACTTTGATCAGGCGGTCTTTCCATTTGTTATCTTTCTCTTCCGTCATGCCTGTTCTCCGGCCGTTTTCCGTTTTCTTTCGCGCCGTCTTCGCCTTTATCGGGAAGCAGCATCATGGCAGCGTGAATATCCGTGAGTATATAGATCACTCCCAGCATCATGACTGCCTGGGAAAACATCAGGTATGCGGCTATACAGATCAGAACGCCGGCCGCTTTTTTCGATGTAACATATTTTCTGCAGATCAGCATGATAAACAGGATCCCAAAGCAGAAAAGATATATGGTACTGAATACGCCCAATATCGTAACTATGGCCTGATACAGCTGATCTTCAAGCGGCTTTGCAAGAACATATATATATCCGAAATATGCGAACGCCGCCGCAAGCGAAGTCCACTTCCATGGGTAAAACGAATAGACCGAACGCGGCTCCGGTATCTGAAATCTCATCCTTCGCAGAATAAGAAGACTGATCTTATATACCAGAAACCCCTGAATTAGTCCCATCACTATCATGGAGACCACCATCATCTGCATCAGATTTGCCGAAGAAAGCATTGTCTCCGGCACCTGCACATTCCCTTTTTCGAACACGGACGACATCAGTTCCTGCATCTCTGTTATCTGTGTCTTCAGGTCATATCCGAAAAAGGAAGCAAGGACGATCGTATTAAGCACGTTCACGACTGCCGAAAGTCCCATCACCGCAAACAATGTTTTCCTTACATCCACTTTATGATAAATACAGCTTCCCAGCACAAGTCCTATACCCGCCTCAGTGACTGCATAGAACACGGTCATTACGGTTCCAAGCAGAAGCGACAGCAATGACATCGCCGCCCACACCGGAACGCCGGATTTCAGTCCATACTTTGCAGAAAAGGCCACCATTGGAACCGGAAGCAAAAAGAAAATTATTTCTTCAAAAAGAGCTCCCGTCTGCCTGTTCAGCAGCAGTATCATCATAAATACCGCAATGAACATGGCTCCCGTTGTCAGTTTTTGAGTTTTTGGATTCATATGTCATTTACCTTGTATTTCCGATGCCAATGATCGATCAGATGCAGATGTTATCGCAGGTATTCGGTTTGAAAGATGTCAGCTGAAGCTGACCCGGATCCCGCGCCAGGTCTTGCAAGCGAGACCCGGATTACAGACTCCCTTTCGTGGAAAGAACATCCGTGATGCGGGGATCAAGCTGTACGGCCTGATCCAGCGCTTTCGCAAATGCTTTAAACATGGCCTCCATGATATGATGGTCATTCTCTCCATACAGTACCTTGATATGGAGATTCATGGCCGCCGTATAACTTACGGCGTAGAAGAATTCCTTCGCCATCTGCGTATCCATATCTCCGCAGCTCTGATTCGTAAATTCAGCGTCATAGACCAGATACGGACGGCCGCTCAGGTCCACCGCGCACATAACGCAGGCTTCATCCATGGGAAGGATGCAGCTTCCGTATCGCCTGATCCCTTTTTTGTCCCCAAGCGCTTCTCTGATCGCCGTTCCCAGAACGATGCCGGTATCTTCGATGGAATGGTGGCAGTCCACCTCCGTATCCCCGTCGCAGAACACATTCAGATCAAAAAGACCATGCCTTGCAAAACCGTCAAGCATATGGTCAAAAAAACCTATCTTCGTGTTCAGCTCACTTTTTCCGGTTCCGTCCAGATCCAAAGTGACCTTTATCTTTGTTTCCTTTGTATTTCTTTCTATCGCAGCAATCCGTGCCATTTACGATCCACTCCATTTCTGTTCTCTTCCGCCGCAGAACGTTGACCGCCGAACCGGAGAGTCCTGCTCCGTCACTTCCCGAGGCTCTTTAATGAACGAAAGTATAATAAATTATGTTATCACGCATTTTTATAAAAGTAAACGCAAAAGCAGAAAACCCCGGAATTCCATATTCCCGGGGCTCTTAGTAAAAGCATTTCAAATCAGGCCGGACATTTCTGCACCTGCCTGTGGTATTCAGTTTTTCCGGATATAAACGCCGCTTTTTCCTCCGGATTTTTTTAAAAGCAATATTTCTTCGATCACCATGCTGCGGTCTACGGCTTTACACATATCGTAAATCGTCAGAGCCGCTGTGGAAGCAGCTGTCAGAGCCTCCATCTCAATACCGGTTTTGTGCGAACATCGGGCAGTACTGACGATCCTGACATGCGTTTCATCCATGGGTGATATCTCTATCTCTGCCTTTTCAATAGGAATAGGATGGCACATAGGGATCAGGTCGCTGGTCTTTTTTGCCGCCATGATGCCTGCGATTCTGGCACATGCAAATACATCTCCCTTAGGCATCTTCCCTTCGCAGATCATTGCAAGGGTCTCTGCCTTCATGGATACCACTGCCTGCGCAGAAGCCTCCCTCCGTGTGATCTGTTTATCCCCCACATCGACCATATGAGCTTCACCCCGTTCATTAATATGCGTTAGCTCTTTTAACTGACTCATATTTGTATTCCGCCTTTCTGTATCCCATTTTATCCGGAGATGGCATATTTCTCCTGTATGAGAAGTTTCTATTATTTATTTTCATGATCAAACTGTTTCAGAAATGACATCCGGGAAGTTTTAGTTATTTATATCCTGCCTCAGAAAAAGCAGATGCTCTTCCTTTACACGAAGCCAGTCCGGAATACCTTTTTCCTCAAGCTCTTCCCACATGTCGCGCTGCGCAAACCATTTTATGATCCCGTCTCCGTGATCCGTTCCTGCTCCGGGATGAATATAATATTTCTTTTCAAACTGTAGTTCCGCGCATTCTATAACCCGTACCGGTACGCAGTTTTCTTTTCTGTCCCCCCATACAGGTTCAAATTCATGAGCACGATATCCGATACAGTCAAATATATCAGGAAGCCGGTTTTCCGTGAATATCCTTATACCCCAGTCCTCAGCGTAAAAAGAATGATCATCGAGCCTTACGGCTGAAGAAAAATTCTTACATCCTGTCAGTTCCGCTGCCGTTCTGCTTTTCGGATCAGCGAAAACATCTTTTGTTTTCCCGCTTACAACAGCTCTCCCTTTATCTATGACGACAAGCCCGTCACAAAGTCTATATATCTCATCTCTGTCGTGGGAAACCATGATGATTATGCCTTCATAGTTTTTCAGAAACTCCACAAGTTCCTGCTGCATCTGGTCTTTCAGATAAACGTCAAGCGCCGAAAAAGGTTCATCCAGCAGGATCACATCCGGCTCATACGCCATGATACGCGCCAGAGCAGTACGCTGCTGCTGGCCGCCGGACAGCTGTGACGGCAGTCTGTTTTCCAGACCTTCCAGATGAAACTCCCGGATCATTTTCTGCACGCGGATATTTTTTTCCCTCTTTGTGCCTCTGACGCCGCACGCAATATTCTCTGATACCGTCATCGTCGGAAATAAAGCGTAATTCTGAAACAGGTATCCGATCTGCCGCTTCTGCGGTTTCACATTGATCCGTCGTTTGGAATCATATAAACAGTTATCATTGATCCGGACAGTACCGCCATCCGGATCAATGATGCCGGCGATCATCTTCAATGTCATACTCTTACCCGAACCGGAGGCTCCGAGGATCCCTA
>DFHP01000115.1:0-10083 GCA_002371335.1 Eubacterium sp. UBA3720 | reverse complement strand
ATTCCCATCGATCCTGCCCTGCCTTCTTACCACCGTTTCACATGTTTCATATGTCTGCCTGATATCAGATTCAGCAGCAGGACTGCTGTGAACGCGATGATCAGTACTATAGCGACCCAGATACCCGCTGTAATATAATCCTGATCCTGTATCACCATAGCAATCCTCTGAGAGATAGTAGCTGTTTTTCCCGGAATATTTCCCGCAAGCATTGATGTAGCGCCATATTCTCCAAGAGCTCTCGCAAATGTCAGAATAGTTCCCGAGGCAATACCGGGACCGCTGGTAGGTATTATTACCCTGAAAAAGATTGCCCGTTCGGACATTCCCAGCGTCCTGGCTGCGTAGATCAGATCTGTATCTATCAATTCAAACGCTGCCCTTGCATTGCGATACATCAGCGGAAAAGCGATCACTGTCGCGGCAATCACACATCCAAGCCAGGATTGTACGACTTTGATGCCGAATGTCTCAAACAGAAATATTCCAAACGGGCGTCTCTTGCTGAAAAGCAGCAGCAGGAAAAATCCTGCTACCGTAGGCGGAAGCACCAGCGGAAGGGTCAGTATCCCATCCAGCACGGATTTTACCCCGTTTCCGGCATGCATGATTTTTCCGGCCGCGAACAATCCCAGAAAAAAGGAAACGATCGTCGCAGCAACCGCCGTTTTTAAGGATATGAGCAGGGGGCTCCAGTCAAGCTGGCTCAGTAATTCGATCATTGCATCAGACATTCGTGTCGAAATAATACTTCTGGAAGACTTCTTTCATCTCATCAGAAGATACAAACTCGACAAAATCTTTTGCGGCAGCTGCTTCAGCGTCATCCGCCTCATCGTTCCTGATCTGCGCGATCGGGTAGATGACATTACCTGTAAGATCATATCCGATGGTCTCAAGGATCTCTACCTCATTCTCATATCCATACGTATCGGAATAGTAAGTCGTTCCTACTTCGCAGGAACCTTCGACTACTGCCGCAAGTACCTTGCTGACATTTCCCTGCTCGCTGATGGTAACTCCGCCGAGTGCCTCAGACACCTCTTCCGTCGTATATGCGGACGGATCATCCGTCTCAGGAAGAATACCGGCATTCATCAATGCAGTACGCGTATATTTGCCAACCGGTACACTGCCGTCTGCAAGCGCAATGCTCTCTGCATCCTTCAAAGTATCAAGCCCGGTAACTTTTGTCCCGTTATCCTTGAGCGCGATCACGCACACCTGATTATTTACGACGTTGTGCCTTGTTCCTTCTATTACAAGCTGATCGTCTGTTTCCAGAGTGTCCATCTGTTTCTGAGCAGCTGAGAAAAATACATCGCACGCATATCCTTCCTCGATCTGCGTCAGAAGCGTTCCTGAACTGTCTGCGTTATAGGTTATTTTTACTTCGGGATGCTCCTCGTTATACTTATCTGCAACTTCCTCCATGACTTTGCTAAGACTTGCCGCGATAAATACCTGGATCTCAGTTTCTTCTGCATTTTCTGAAGGCTCAGCTTCGGAAGTTCCGCTTACAGATGATACTGCTGAAGCTGCCGCCTCTGACTTTTCTGATACGGATGAAGCAGCATCTGCCGCTGCGGAACCTCCGCCTGCATTACCGCATCCGGCCATCCCAAACAACATCATGCCTGCTATGATCATTGCTATTTTATTTCTTTTCATTTTACATTATCCTTTCCTTTAATATGATTTTCAGGTAATTGTAATCATCCTTCCATGATCATCACGGATGTTGCCTTGATGATCGCAACAGCCTTTTCGCCGGCCTTCAGTCCTAATTCACGAACCGCCTCCAGCGAGATGGTAGATGTGATCCCGACAGTGTCTTCAACGTCAAGCTTCACGATCGCATTGACCGCTCCTTCCTGAATGGACGCAATCACACCTTCGAACTGGTTTCTGGCAGAGATGCGCAGTTTTTCATTGGCCATTAGAACTTCTGTGGCTTTAATCACAGCTGTCACTTTTTTCCCTTTTTCCAGTCCCAGTTCTTCTATTGACTCCATGGAAATGGTCGCTGAAACCTGATTCCCACCTGCTGTCCGAATCTGTACGATTCCGTTTACAGCACCTTCCCTGATGCCCGTGATGGTTCCCGGTATTTTATTTCTGGCACTAATCATACTTTTCCTCCTGTTTATGTTTTTTACTCAAACTTCCCACTTCATGATTAGGCTTTCCCAAAAATGACACGTGGGAAGTTTTTATTTTTTATCTCCGAAAGAAATATATATATTCCTGTCAGATTCATATCCTATGAACAGACTATTCTTTGGCTTTTCTCAGGATCTTCTCCGCGTTTGACATGACATTATTGGCGAAACCGCCGATCGCATACATATCTTTGCCCCCTCCGTAACAAGTATCTCCATAAGGGACCACGATCTTATTTGCCTTCATCGCCTTCTCATAAAAGTCCACTGTATTCTCCGAGCGGTCGCCAGCGTTATTTCCCCAGAAGATCACGTCTGCGGCAAGCGCGTCTGAATGCGGTCTGCCCAGATAGATACATTGTCCCGGCGGCAGCGCCTGAGACATGACCTCCGCAAGACGCCTTGTATTATCATTAAGACTTGTATAAATGATCGCGCATTTTAACATTTTTCAGACCTCGCATTGTTTTCTTAAAGTTTTCAGGTTTCCGCCGCAGATTCCTGCTCCCCGTTTACATCGCCGCGAAGCACCGGGATCATTATTTTCCGGAAACAATGTTCCATAGTTTCTTCCGTCTTTCTGACCATCTCGTCATACGCCGTAAGGAGTTTTACCGCCTTTGCCGTAAGTATCGAGCCGCCCCCGTCATGTCCTCCTGTGCTGCTGTCAAGCAGTGGGAACCCCAGCTCCTTTTCCGCGTTTCGCAGGATCTTCCAGGCCTTACTGTAAGAAATATGCATCGTCTGAGCCGCCGCGCGCAGAGAATGTGTTTTTTCTATCCCATGCAGCAGCTGTGCAATGCCGATTCCCCAGAAGGATGTTTCTTTCTGCAGTCTTATGCGCAGTGCACAGTGTATTCCTACAGTATGCTCAAATAGCTCAGATCCTGTCTGAGGCGAGGGGTTGTGTCCTTTTTCTCCGCAGTATGCATTTATTTCCGGGCGCATTCATTCACCATTCCCTTCAGCACTGAAACCGCATGATCCAGAACCGGAAGAACGATTTCCATACATTCTCTTACTGCTTTAGGACTTCCGGGAAAATTGATGATGAGCGTATCGCCTCTCACTGCAGAAACGCCCCTTGAAAGCATGGAGGCAGGCGCCTTAACTGCCGTCTGCACACGCAAAGCCTCAGAAATGCCGGGTACCATTTTATCTGCTATTTTCATGGTAGCTTCAGGCGTCACATCCCGGGGAGAAAGTCCTGTCCCTCCTGTGGTCAGGATAACATCAGCTCCTGATACATCGGAGAGCCGGATCAGTATATCTTCAATCTGATCCTGTTCATCAGGCACGATACCCTGCCATATGACTTCATGTTCTATTTCCTTCAGACACTCCGCTATTGCAGGGCCGCTCAGATCCTCACGCAGACCTGCGCTGCCCTTATCGCTGACTGTCACTATTCCTACTCTAAATTTCATACTGCTTCTCCTTTTCGGGATGAAAGTTTCATTTACTATAACTTCCCACTTCATGCTGAAGTGGCTGTTGGGACCATGAAAAAATACATCGGAAAGGTTTTGTCTTGCGGCCGGCACTTTGAATTTTCAAGTGCCAACGCCGAAAATTCATTAGTACCGCTGCCCGCAAGACAGAAGCGGGAGCGTCCTGACGATGTATTTTTCATGATCACAACTATTCAGAAATGACATGTGGGAAGTTTTAGTCATTTATCAATGATCCTGATCTCATCACCCGGATATATGGTTCCTTCACTGAGCACTTTTACAAAGATACCTTCCCTGGGCATGATGCACATACCTACCTTTTGATATATTTCACAGTGATGATGACATTTTTTTCCTATCTGTGTCACCTCTGTCAGGCATGAACCGATCTGCAGCTTTGTACCCACCGGAATCGTATACAGTTCGATACCTTCCGTTGTTATGTTTTCCGCAAATTTTCCCGGGTCAAGACCTTCCACACCCATCGCGGTCATTTTATCGATACTCTCCTGAGCCAGAAGACTGATCTGCCGGTGCCAGTTTCCCGCATGCGCGTCACCTACGATCCCATGATCAACCCGCAGTTCGGCGAATGGTATCGGATGCTTTACGATGCCTCTGCGTTCACTTATATTGATTGCTTTTACAATTGCCATTTTATCCTCCGATCTGATTCATGGTCCGATTTGAATGAAACAACTCATCAAATCTGTGTTCTGCAGGTTTTTCATAAATCGCTTTTTCCATCACCTTTAACAGTTCCTGCTCATCGCCCCCTATATAAGGGAGAAGATCTATCTCTCTTAGCTGTCCCAGACACAGCTTCAGCTTGCCGTCGCTGGTCAGCCGGATACGGTTGCAGCTTTTACAGAATCTGTGGGAAACAGGACTGATGAACCCTACACGGCCGCTAAATCCGTCCGTTCTATAATCTTCTGACGGCTGAGAAGCATATCGCGGCTCCACAGGATACAGTTCCGGATGCCGATCCAGTATTTCTCTGTTTTCTACCCGGTATTTACCTGACTCTCCCAGTTTCCCTATAGGCATTAGTTCGATAAAACGTACGTCAAGAGGATACTCTTTCGCCAGTCTGATAAAATCATCTGCTTCCATATCATTTTCGCCTCTCACAAGAACTGTATTTATCTTTACGGGGATCTGCATCTGCAGCGCTGCTCTGATTCCGCTCAGCACCTGTTTCAAATCTCCGCCTCTGGTCATCTTCCTGTAACGTTTTTCATCCAGAGAATCAAGGCTGACATTGATACGTTTCAGTCCGGCTTCCTTTAGCTCCGGTATTCTATCCGACAACCCCTGAGCGTTCGTAGTTATACTTATGTCTTTTATCTCACTGTAGGATGCAAAACAGCGGATGATTTCCGCAAGGTCTTTTCGTACAAGCGGCTCTCCTCCTGTGATCCTGACCTTTCTGAACCCAAGACTGACAAAATGAGGGATCAGGATCTTATACTGTTCTGTCGTTAATTCGTTCTTTCCTTTACAGTAATCACTCTCTTCGCGGCAATAGATACACTTCAGATTACAGCGTTCTGTCAGAGAAACTCTCAGATAATAAATATCTCTTCCCAGTCGATCGATCAAAACAGATCCCTCCGTTGAAAACGTTATCTTTTCTGCGGATTACGCTATTCAAAATCATGCCGGACGAAACATCCGGCATGATTCTGATAGAGAAAACAGTAGATTTATGGCTTTCCCGTTAATTTGCGCCTAAACGCAGGGGATGATTGGTTCCCATCAGATAGTTATAACATTTGATAACATTGTTTACCTGAACGTACTCCATCATTTCAGGCTGGCCGATATCCATCGGACAGCGGTCTGCAAAGCTGATATTAGCAACGCATTCATCTACGCTCCAACCCTTTGAGATTCCCGCGCTAACGGCGCCGAGCCACTCATATATAAATGCGCGCTGTTTTGCCACATAATCCTTCTTTACGACCGGACCATGTCCCGGAATCAGATAATCCACATCCAGTGTGTCCACAAAATCAAGAGATTTCAGAAGTGCATCGATATCAGCCGAATGCAGCCATGTCTGGCAGTCTACGAACAATGTATCACCGAGAATGGCAACTCTTTCTTCCGGCACGTAAACAGCCGTCTGACATGCTGAATGGCCCGGTGTGTGATACAGCTCAAAATGTGTATCTCCGAGTTTAATGCTCATATGGTCGGTGAAGGTTATATCAGGACGTTCCATCATGATATACTCACCGCGGGGAGGCATTTTATCAAGCGCTTCCTTATCCTGGCGCTCAAGAACGTCGATGCTGTAGTCGTACGCATCAAGCGGTCCCGGAACTTTCCAGAGATCATCAGCAAGCTTCTCATGACCAACGGTAATTGCCTCGTTTGCAAACCAGTGATTACCAAAGATATGATCAATGTGCGCCTCTGTATTGATAAGGTAACGGATCGGACCGCGCTCCAAAGCAAATGTTCTCATTTCCAGAAGCTTTGAAAGTATCTGTGCCGTATCGACAAACACAGAACCCTCCGTGGTAAATACAATACTTGGGTTACATCCGCGGATAGTTGTATCGGTGTATACATTCTTTGTTATCTGTTGCATGAAAGACCTCCAATTCTTATTTTTCCGTAATTTCCTTAATAATATCTTCTCCCAGAATCTGTATACAGTTCGCAGCAACGATCCGCGCCATAACAGACGCATCCTGTTTCGTCGGCGCCGCTGCAGTAATACGTATCAGACATCCCTCTTCCTGTGCGTAAGTCGCCACCGTAGGATTCTCCAGATCCAGCAGCTCATCAAGCTTTCTTGCGACCGGCGCTTCTCCGACACGGTCGGCAGGCGCCTCATCTTTCGTTTTCAGACGAATATTAACAGATACCAGACATCTGTCTACAAGGTTATGAAGATATCTGTTAACGCACTGTTCGAACATCGGCTTCATCTCACGCGGCGGTCCCGGAAGAAGTACGGCGACCTTGCCGTCTTTCTCCATGACGCAGCCGGGAGCAGTGCCGTTTTCGTTTTCCAGAATAAGCGAATCCGACGGAACCATGGCCTGTTTTCTGTGATTTTCCGTGATTTCCGTTGCTCCGAACGCATGCACCTGTTTAACCACGTTTTCAAAAACTTTCTCGTTAAACTCTAAAGTCTTTCCAAAGTACGAAGCCAGCATTTCCTTTGTCATGTCATCCTTAGTCGGACCCAGTCCGCCTGTCAGAATAACAAGCTCGGCACCGTTTCTGTACGCATCATCCAGCTTCGTTCTGATATGCTCGGCATTATCTCCGACAACTGTCTGATAAAACAGATCAAACCCAAGCTCTGCCAGCCTGCCTGCCAGAAACTGCGCATTCGTATTCACTATGTTGCCCAGAAGCAACTCTGTTCCCACACTGATGATTTCCGCTACCATAGATGTATTTCCTCTTTAACAATCTCAACTGATCTTTGACTGCTCATGAATTATTGTCTTTATTATTCCGCATTTGGAAGGCGGCCGTCGTCCCAGCGCATGATCTCGATGATATTTCCTTCCGGATCCTTCGCGTAGATAAGCGTCAGCGTCTGTCCCTTATTTTCGTAATAATGTGATACGATCTGTCCGTCTGAGCTTCCTCCGTGTGCGAGAAGATTATCATATGTCGCCTGCACATCATCTACCAGAATGCCGAGATGTCCAAAACCAGCATAGTTAAAGATTCCTGCTTCGCCTACAGTCGTTTCCTGCTGAAAGATCTCAAGAACAGGACCACCTTCTTCATATCCCGGGAAAGCCACATGGCAGCCCACTACATGAGCCCCTTTCATTCCTGATGCTTTTTCAAACCATGCGCCTCCAAGGTCTCTTTCCGGCGGCACGACATGTCCCTCAAAGACATCGCAGTAAAAGTCTCTGAGTTTCTTCCAGTCTTTCGCGTTCAATTCGGTATGATGATATCTCATAATGATTCTTCCTTTCTTTTATCTTTAACTTTTAATAAATCCACTGTTTTATTCAGATCAATCCACTACTTTATTCCGGATCGTTCCGATCTTTTCGATAGTAAATTCAATTTCATCTCCGACCTCAAGCCATCTGCCAAGCTTTGAACAGGTCGCGTTTCCCTCTGGTGAGGTTCCAAGTCCGATGAAATCTCCCGGATTAAGATAAGCATCTTCTGATATCTGTGCTACGAGCTGGCCCAGGCTGAAGAGCATTCCAGATGTACGGTTTTCCGTAACGATCTCTCCGTTTACGCGGGCCGTCATAGCCAGGTCATCATAATCCGGCAGTTCATCTTTCGTTACAACACAAGGTCCCATGATAAGGCTGTTAAAGAAGAATTTACCTTTTGCCGGTCCTAACGCCATAACTGCCTCGTCAGCCTGCGCGTCTCTCGCTGAAAGATCATTGAATATCGTGAATCCCGCTACATAATCAAGGGCTTCTTCGGGTTTTATATTTGATCCCCGTTTGCCGATGTAGAAGCCCATCTCGAACTCAAAATCAAATTGTTTCGTATATTTAGGTTTATGAAGCGGTGCTCCCGTACCGGCCACAGGATCTGTATACTGTGTATTCCAGACAGGACGCTTATAGTAACCTGAAGGAATCTCTCCGTAATGATGTTTTACGTGGCCTTCATATACCATACCGTCAAACACGATACCCGGATGAGTGACCGGAGCCAGAACTGTGACTTCATCAAATGAATAAATAAGATTCTGTCCGGCAAGTCCTTCGGTGATCTTACTCTCAGAAATAAACTTTAATGCGTCATATCCTGCTGAAAGACTTCTTTTTCCATTGGCAAAAAAAGTGATCATATCATTCGGAAGATTCGCGTCTGCCAGCTGCTGCGGATTCGTATCGCCCGCGGCTTCATACATTCTTCCTCCAACAGCATTCAGATCGATCAGTTTCCCGTTCTGCTCCGCCATAAGTCTTTGAATACCTCCGGCAGGTGTTTTTACTTCTGTCGTATATAATCTCATCGCCGCCTCCTTTTTATATAATCGATTATTTATTATCTATTATAATGAATTTATTCCTATTTGCAATACGCAGAATAAACAATTATAAAAATTCAGATTTGTAAAAAAAGGAGAATATAAAAATTATTTACGTACGTAATTGTTTTTCGCCCCGCTTCGTTTTATACTAAATTAAATATCATCGTTTATCGATTATGGAGGTTTATTTATGAGTACAATTCTTGCAGCACCGGGAAAATATATTCAGGGAAGAGGTGAATTAAAAAACCTGAGCAGACATATCTCCGCTCTTGGAAAAAAAGCGCTTATCATAGCCAGCGAACTGGGCGTTACACGTATTCAGAACGCCATGGACGGTTCCGATACGAACGATTGTGCGCTTTATTTTGAGTCGTTTGAGGGAGAATGCTCAATGACAGAGATCAACAGAATGCAGGACATCTTTCACAGAGAAGGCTGTGACATCGTTGTAGGAGCAGGCGGCGGCAAGGTCCTTGATACTGCCAAAGCAACAGCATGCTTCCTGAACGCGCCCTGCGTGATCGTTCCTACAGCGGTATCTTCCGACGCACCCTGCTCTGCTCTTTCTGTTATTTACCATGACGACGGAAGCCTTGATCAGAGACTTGCCCTCCCGAAAAGCCCTGATATCATTTTGATCGATTCTGAACTGATAGCTCAGGCGCCGGTCCGCCTTCTGACAGCAGGTATGGGAGATGCTTTCTCCACTTACTTCGAAGCCCGCGCATGCTATGCATCAGCTTCCGATAATATTCACGGCGGAAAATCGTCCATTACAGCTCAGGCCATAGCCCGCCTTTGCTACGATACCCTGCTGGCAGACGGATTTAAGGCCATGCAGGCAGTATCAGGCATACTTTGCACTCAGGCAGTAGAGAATATCATTGAAGCAAATACGCTGCTGTCCGGAATAGGTTTTGAAAGCGGCGGAAAGGGAGCGGCACATTCCATCGGCGACGGTCTTAATACTATCCCTGAATGCAAACGCATTATGCATGGTGAAAAAGTGGCATTCGGAAGTCTTGCGCAGCTGATGATGGAAAATGCATCTGAAAAGGAACTGAATGAAGCCTATGACTTCTGTATCTCCGTGAATCTGCCGGTCACTCTGGAAGACCTTAACATCACAGAAAATGTAAAAGAAACCGTGGATAAGATCGCATCTGTTGCTGTTCTTCCGGGAAAAAGCACATATAATATGCCTTTCCCGGTATCGGCGGAATCTGTAGCCGACGCGATACTTGCAGCTGATCTCTATGGCCGCAGCCGAAAGCAGAAATGATCTGAAACAGCGATAAAGGATTTTACTCGAATGAAAAACTGTGCAGTTATCACCGCTGCCGGTCGTTCAAGCCGGATGGGAGCATTTAAACCTGCTCTCCCGGTTGCCGGACGGCCGGCCCTTCTTCATCTTATAGATAAACTCTTCTCCGCAGGAGTCTCCCACATCATCGTTGTCGTGGGATTC
>DFHP01000020.1 GCA_002371335.1 Eubacterium sp. UBA3720 | reverse complement strand
GACCATCGTTTTGTCCGCGCCCTTCTGCGGTCCGAAAACATACGCCGCGCCTTTCTCTCCATACATCGGATTATCGATATCGCACATTGTCACGATCTCTACTCCTTCAAGGGCCTTATCCCGGGAGGCAAGTTCGATCCTCCAGACATCTTTCATCGTTCCGCCGGTCGGCACAAAAGCTCTTCCCTGTGAATTAAAGAACCGCACGCCCACTGCGGCGGCCGCGCCCATACCCGCGTCAGTTGTAGAAGATCCTCCAAGACCGACAATAATTTTCTTTACTCCCCGCTTTGCCGCGTCCAGGATCAGCTCTCCCACCCCGTAAGTGGTAGTCAGTTTCGGATTCTTTCTGTCTTCCACCAACGGCAGACCGGCACAGGCCGCCATCTCAATGACCGCTGTTTCTCCATTGTCGATCAGGCCATAGTACGCCTCCATCTCTTCAAAATACGGATCCTTTACGGGAAGATATATCTTTTCTCCTCCAAGCGCTGTTATGAACGCATCCACGCTGCCCTCTCCTCCATCCGCCACCGGTATAACCAGACAGTCGCTTCCGGGCAGATGCTTTTGTATCCTCTCTTTCATCACCCTGCAGATCTGTTCTGATGAAAGTGTCCCCTTGAATGAATCCGGGATCAAAACAAACTTCATAGCTTTTTCCTCCGTTCTTATGTTCTTTGCTTTTCCAGTCTCCAAAGTGTCGTGCGGCTTATCCCGAGTCTGTCCGCCGCCTTCGTATGATTTCCTCCGCACATGTCCAGTACGAGCCTGACGATCTCTCTGTTGATCTCATCCAGCGTACGCGTTATATCAATTTCTGTCTGTATCAGACCTCGAACGGGCAGGATCGATCCGCTTCCGCAGGAAGTAAATACCTTTTCTTTCTCGATCGCCGTCTCTATCAGATCACAGGAAATATACGGCTCATCACACATCTGCACCGCCTCCCTTAGCACACGTTCGAACTGAACGCTGTTATAAGGCCAGTCATAATCTATCAGCCTCTGCGCCGCGTCATCCGTCAAACCTACGATCTCTTTTCCCATTTTTCCATTTAAAGTGCCGATATATAAATTTGCCCCCGAAATAATATCTTCTTTCTGCTCGCGCAGAGGCGGGATAGGTTTGACCGCAGCTCCAAGCGCATTCGTATATTCAAGCGCTTCGTGGGGCAGCTCCCCGCCCGCCTCCCTCACACATGAAAAGATCATATGATTTCGCTGATGCATCCTGGTTTCCAGGATAACGGACAGTAATTGCCTGGACCGCTCTTTACTGAGCGCATTCAGATTAGCAATATATATCGTGTTTCCATTATCGACAAACGGTGAATTATAGTTTCCCAGCAAAAAACGCCAGCTCTTATCATTGATCAGAGAGCAGTTGATCATGTAGAGCGGCCGTTCCGTGCCCGGACCTCTGGCGTATATCATATGCGCGAATTTATCCTTTTCCGAGCCGTATTCTCCCGTGATCATGACCCCCGAAAAAACGTCTCTGCGGTTTCGTAACTCCCCGGACGCGTTTCTCGCCAGCTGCGTGTTTGAAATAAAGCTGTTACGGAAGCTTTTTTCCGCGTCTTTTCTGTTCAGGATCATGATCCCATACTTCATATAGATCTGTGGTATCCGGTTTTTCTCCACGCAAAAAATGACCCGGGGAGAATCCTCTTCATCGATCAGAACCGATCTTATCGAGTATAGTTCTTTTTTCCACTTGATAAAAAACGACCTGCTTTTCGTCTGCAGACTGTCCGTGAGCTCCTTTCTAAGCTTCCTTCTGATCCCGGGAAGCTCAGTCTGGTCACGAAAGCAGGTAAACACTTCCTCTCCTTTCTCGTCGAGCACCAGATAATCCATTCCGCTCTGGGCAATGATCTGTGTCTGAAGAGATATGTTTTTACGTGAATCAATGTTGTCCCTGAAGTACGCGATTGCCTGGTCCACCGCAACTCTGATACTGTCAGTTCCGTTCATGACCAGAATCGGCACCATCCCCGCGTCTCTCACATAGTTCAGGGGGATCATATCACAGATCACCGTCTCATAACCTTCTTCTCTCATTCGTTCCACGGCCCGGGCCGCCTCCTGGCTGTCTTCCGTATTGATCGCGGGCATATCCATCTCCAGCAGCTCAAGCAGCATCCTGGCAGGCTTCATGAGCGAAGAATGTCCCGCCAGGCAGAACTTTGTTTTTGTCTTCTTTGCCATCATGATGCATCGCAGCAGATCATCGTAACCAATACCAATATCTATCACTTTTTTGGCAACCGCACGCGTGATCAGTTCCGCTGTCTGCGCTCTGGAAAGAAAAACGTCGTAATCATCTTCATATATCTTTGCGATCCCGGCGCCTTCCTCGCGGTTCCCCAGTTTAACATCAATGCGCACATCCTGTCTGGACAAAGCATACGCCCGCACTAAATTAACCATTCCGTTATAGGGAGCGACAACTAATATCTTTATCCTGTCCTTCTGAAGCATGTCTTCTTTGTCCTCCTTTCCGCAGGGTTTGTGCCATAGGAATTGACGCAATTTCCTATGGCGATTCGGGTGTCAAAACTACAATTTCTGAACGAGGGACTTTTGACACTTTCATCCTATGGCGCAAAAAAGCGTTTCATATTTAAACACAAAGGGTTTCATATTGAAACGTTCCTTCCGTTCCGCCGGGTAGTGTGGAAAAACCAGATTGGATATAATCAACAAAATAACAGGGCTATGGCGATTTTTCCAGTCATAAAGCCCGAATATCCCGTTTCAATTTTAAACGGTAATTGTGAAACTCCATGTGGTTTGGAAAATGTGTGACGATTCAAACGGCTTCCGCGCAAAGAACTTCTATGTATTCACAAAAATTTCCCATCCTGCTGAGTTTCACAATTACCTCTCAAATTTCAAACAGAAAAGGAGGTCATCATGAAAGAATTCCAGTTACCCTACGGCAAAGAAAAAAGAATCCTGCAGATCGAAGAAGAGCATTTTGCCGGCGTGCTGCTCTCCGAACTGCACAGCTACCATCCCGATAAGGACGGAGCTTCACTGATACAGGAAGCTCTTGAACACCCGATCGGATCACCGAGACTCTGCGATATGGCCGTCGGCAAAAAGAACATCGTCGTGATCTCTTCCGATCATACGCGCCCTGTTCCAAGCCACATAATGATGCCCCTGATCCTGAAAGAGATACGTCTGGGAAATCCTGACGCGGATATCACGATCCTTGTCTCCACGGGTCTGCATCGTCTGACTACGCCGGACGAGCTTCGCGAAAAATATGGCGACGAGATCATGGACAGCGAAAAAATCATTGTTCATGACTGCGATGATAAATCCAAGTATGTTTCTCTGGGTAAGCTTCCCTCCGGCGGCAATCTTATCCTGAACCGTATCGCGACAGATGCAGATCTCCTTGTGGCAGAAGGATTCATAGAGCCCCACTTCTTCGCCGGATTCTCCGGTGGAAGAAAAAGTGTACTGCCCGGCATAGCCAGCCGCGAGACCGTAATGTATAACCACAACGCAGGTTTTATCGCAGATCCAAACGCAAGGACCGGCGTGATCAACGGCAATCCGATCCACGACGATATGCTCTATGCCGCGCGCGCCGCCAGGCTTGACTTCATCGTAAACGTCGTGATCGACGCAGATCACGAACCCATATTCGCAGCGGCAGGCGACTGTGACCTGGCGCATCGCGTCGGCAGGGATTTTCTGGCTTCTAAATGCCGGGTCAACGCCATCCCCGCGGATATCGTAGTCTCCACCAACGGAGGGTATCCTCTCGACCAGAACATATATCAGTCAGTCAAAGGAATGACCGCAGCTGAAGCGACCGTAAAAAAAGGCGGCGTGATCGTAATGCTTTCCCGAGCAAATGACGGCGACGGCGGCAAGTCTTTTCATGAAACATTCAAAAACGAACGCAATCTTCAAAAAATGATGCGCGGATTTCTGGCCACCAAACCGGAGGATACCATCATCGATCAGTGGCAGTCGCAGATCTTTGCAAGACTGCTAATGAAAGCAACCGTTATTTTTGTATCCGACTGCGACGATCAGACTGTTGACGATCTGCACATGATACCGGCTCACAGCGTTGAAGAAGCAATGGAAAAGGCCGCAGCTCTGATCGGCAGAGACGACTACACCGTCACAGTGATTCCTGACGGGGTCTCAGTGATCGTAAAAGAGTGATGATGTTATTTCCACTTCACAATATGACTACGGAGGTATGACATGAAAATTCTACAAACTGTAAAGAAGATCCCCGGCGGAATTATGATCGTCCCGCTTCTTCTGGGCGCGATCATAAATACCTTTTTCCCTCAGCTATGGACGATTTTTGACGGCACATTTACCACGCATCTGTGGAAGACGGGAGCCATGCCTATCCTGGCCGTTTTCCTGTTCTGCAACGCCACAACGATCAATGTAAAAAAAGCAGGCGTGTCCCTTTATAAAGGCCTTGTGATCACCCTGGTCAAAGTAGGCGTCGGTATCCTGATCGGTCTGATCTGCGGTACTATTTTCGGCACTGCCGGATTCCTCGGTCTTTCTACTCTTGCCATCGTAGGTGCGTTGGCAAACTCCAACGGAGGATTGTACGCGGCACTTGCGGGAGAATACGGAGACGCGACTGACGTAGGAGCAGTTGCCATACTGTCTATTAACGACGGCCCGTTCTTTACAATGGTTGCTCTGGGCGCGGCAGGCGTCGCGAATATCCCTTTTATGACTCTGGTCGGCTGTATTCTTCCTGTTGTCATCGGTATCATCCTTGGAAATCTCGATGAAGATATCCGTAAATTCTGTGAGCCCGGCGCTTCAATGACGATACCATTCTTCGCCTTTCCACTCGGAGCAGGTTTGAATATAATGAATCTGGTGAAAGCCGGCGCCCCGGGAATCCTGCTTGGACTTGCATGTACGGTCATCACAGGATTCGCCGGCTACGGCGTATATAAACTTCTGAAGATGGATTATCCTGAGGTCGGCGCCTCGATCGGTACCACAGCAGGAAACGCGGCCGCCACTCCTGCGGCTGTCGCAGCCGTTGATGCTTCTTTGCTGGCAGTAGCGGAAGCGGCGACCGCTCAGGTCACGGCTTCCATTATCGTTACTGCGATCTGCTGCCCGATCCTCGTATCTTTCCTTCACCGGCGGGAGGCCGCGAAACGCGAAGGAAAATAAGAAGCGTCGCTCTCTGGATAGCACCTTGCTCAGAGGCAACGTTAGTATGTTTGTAACTCGTTTTTTCCTTTATATTAAAGTATATAGATAGTCGTAAAGGGCATTGCCATTGATTACCGGAATCGAAGCCCGACATTTCAACTCAGATGGGGAGTCCTCCACTTCTATAGGCGGGGAATATTGAATCAAACTTGACTCAGTGGAAGGTTTCAATCCCCATCTGAGTTGAGCCTCCGGCGGATCACAGAGCTGCGCAGAGGAAGACGCACAAGTGCATCGCGCAACTCGCGCGCGATCAGAGATCGCGATTGAATCCGGTGGGCACTGCCCTTTTTAGGAAAGATCGACGTATTACCGCATCAAGGCCGTCAGCGAGGTGAAAAGTATGTCTCTTGGAAAACTGATCCTGGAATGTAACCGCCTATGGAAAAACAACTCAAAATCTCCTGAACAGATACAGGCTGAAAGCCTTTCGGCATTCCGCAGAATGGCAGAGTATGCCTGGAACAAAACATCATTTTATCCTGAATTCTGGGGTCGCTGCGGTATCAACAGCAGAAACCTGATGTCCGTCAGACCGGAAGATATTCCTGTCATCACCAAGGATGATGTTCGGGCAAACCCTGAAAAGATAGCCGCATTCCCTCTGAAAAAAAACAAAAACGGCGAATGGGACCCCGGAAGACACGCCATTCCCGTACACAGTTCGGGAAGTACCGGCCTCCCTTCCGCCTTTTTTTATGCAAAGAGCGCTATTACGAAAACCGAAGCAAATTTTCTCCGGCTGAGCAATGAAGCCGGAAATAATATGGTCCGCTGGACCGATCTTCCCATAAAAAATATACACGCGGCTTCCGTAGGCGCAGGATACGCCAGCTCGACGCTGCTTATCGGCGGGCTCTCTAAATATCACGCCCGGTGCATCATACTGAACGCTTCCGAACCTCTGGATGAATGGCGTGAAAAAATCGGTGATTTCAAGCCTAATTTTCTTTCCGGTTATCCGTCTTGTATAGAACTGCTGCTTGGACTGCAGAAGAACGGCAGTATAGATCTGCATCCGCTGAAGATCATTACCGGGGGCGAACCTCTCAAGGCAAACATCATGAAGGAACTCACCGAATATTTCGGCGCCGACGTCATAGACTTTTACGGGTGCACTGAATCCCTCATAATAGGGGCCGGCGGCAGTTCATTCGACGGGCTGTACCTGTTCGACGACATGAATTACTGTGAGACCGACGAAAGCGGGCGTCTGATCATTACGCCGCTGTATAATCCGGCGTTCCCTCTTATCCGTTACAAAATGGATGATCTGACAGACGGCTTTACACGGTCCTATGGCGGTCCCCTGCCGTATACGCATATCAAAAGGATCATCGGCAGAGACGCGGACATGCTCTGGTTTGTCAACGAAAAAGGGATAATGGATTTTCTTCATCCTCTGTCTCTTGACGATCTGAATGTTAACGGAGTGCGTTCATATCAGTTCGTTCGTAAAGATGACTGTTCCTTCTCCATAGACTGTATATCCGACATCCCCGGCCAGACAGTCGAAAATGAGATCCGTCGGCAGATCGATGAACTGCTCCGTTCCAAACACATGAAGAATCTGCGCTATGATATCCGCTTCCCCGGGCATCTGCAGAGAAATGAACGCAGCGGCAAGATACCTTTGACGATCATCTGACTCCGAAGGGTTTGCGTCATAGGAAATGATCGTACTTTCCTATGACACAAAAACGTTACTGCCCGTTTTCATCTTCATCCATTAATTCCTCCGCGTATACAGGAATGATTTCTCCATCCTTCAGCACGACTTCGCCTCCGTCCAGATAAAGACCCGCGTTATCGCCGCCGGTCACCACTGCGAAATTTCGACTGCACCGGCCGCTGCGAATATACGTAATTTCCCAGGAATAGTCAGCGGCTGTATCCAGTCTGTACTGAAGCTCGTCGTCATCAAGGAGCGTGATCCCTCCGTTTAAAGCCTGCGTACAGTCATTTTCCTCCAGATAATTTTTATAATCCTCCAACGCTTCCATTATATAGGTGATGTCATAGGCTTTCTTTTTTATGATAAGCTGGGTGTCCGCTTCCGCAGTGGTCAGCAGAGATTCTGCACCTTCCTCCAGCTTCGTTATTTCCGAGTCGACCGCAAAACTATCTTCGTCAAAGTATTGGCCGAAATATTCCCGCATCTCTTCTTCAAGGACCGGCTCCGCTTTCCTTTCTATATAATTGTCCGTAAAAACGAAATCGTCCCCCTCATGTTTTACGCTTACTTCAATCTTAAGTTTCTCCTGACCGTCCTGCACCGTAAAATATACATACTGGTTTGGCAGGTTGGATTTATAGTTAAACTCAACGTCCGGATATTTTTCTTCCAGATAATCCCACGCCCTGCTGCTCATCTCCATTTTCTCCCGCTCATCTTCTTTCATCTCTTCCGAAAGGGATGGGTACATCTCCAGTGTTCCTTCACCTAATATTTCTTTTTCATGTTCAGTCAGTTCATCCAGAAAGGACTGATCTTCTGCTGATATTTCCATATCATTTTTACTTCCGCATCCGGCTGTCATTAAAAACAACAACAGCATTATACATATTGTCAGGCTTCTTCTTATTATATTCATCTGTTCCTCCTTCTATGGTCAGGTCTTTTCATGCAGCCTGTCTGTTTGCTTTATACACAGGTTTCTAATGAATTTTTTCATGTTACTCTGCAAGTACTAACGATGAATGAACACAAACAAAAGCCCGGACTTCTCAATAGTCCGGGCCTGCTGCATTTCAGGGTTTTATTTTGCAAGTTCTTCCTGCTCCAGCTTAGGTCTGGTCAGGAAAAGGATCAGGACGATGACCGCTGCCCCGATCAGCATATCGACCACATACCAGAGTGTTCCTTCAAAGACGCCGGTGATGGCTACTACTCCGCCAAATGCGACTACGGATGAGATTCCGTGAAGCATTCCTATGCCTCCCGCTATCGCCGTGCCGACTGCGCATGCGATCCAGGTCCTCTTGAAATCTTTTCCGGCGAAAGGAATCGCTCCCTCTGTGATTCCTGCCGATGAAAGAAACAGCGCCGAGATTCCCAGCTGTCTGTCCGCCTTATTATAACGGTCTCTCAGAATAAAGGATGCCAGCGCCATACCGAGCGGCGGGATAGCACAACACATTCTGAACACGCCGTTCGGGCCGTAAAATCCTTCTGCCATCAGAGCCAGCGTAAATGCCGTTGCTGCTTTGGAACAGGGACCTCCAAAATCTGCCGCCGCCAGAAGTCCGATCGCAAGACCCAGGACCAGCGCGCTGGTACCGTTAAGTTTATACATCAAAGATACCATCAGCTGAACGATCGCGTTCAGCGGATACGTCAGTATGTAAATATATATGACGCCCAGAACAAAGGTGGTGATCAGCGGGACCAGAAAGGTGGGCATCATAGGCTGCAGATCCTTCGGGACCTTCCACTTTTTCATCCATTTTACAAAATATCCGACGATAAATCCCATAAGCATCGCGCCAAGGAATCCCGTGGTCAGCTGATTTTCTCCGATCGGATTATTAGCTACATAACCCAGAATAAATCCCGGCGCCAGTGCCGGTTTGCCTCCGATCGCATAAGCGATATAGGCACATAATACCGGAACCATCATGGCAAAGCCAGCCTGTCCCAGGTCATATATATTCTGCCAGAACTGATTGCTCGGTATGATCGCTCCTTCCTCGATATGTCCGGTGATCAGCGTAAGCGAGAAAAGCATTCCGCCGGCAATGATGACAGGCAGGAAATAGGAAATACCTGTGTTAAAATACTTAAAGAGTTCTGCCCTCAGGCTTTTTTTCTTATTATCAGCCATTTGCAAGTTCCTCCGCTTTATCGATCAGCTCTTTAATACCTTTGATTGCTTCTGTAGGATTACACTCTATGACTTTTCCCTCGTCACGCTTTTCTTCAAAGCGATCCTCCATCTCTATGCCGACAGCTACTGCAAGGATGACTACATCGGCCTCATCGATCTCGTCCTGCTCAAGTTCATTTTCGATGCCCATGCCTCCCTGCGTCTCTACTTTACAGTCGATACCTCTCTTTTCACATTCCTGAAGGATCTTCTCCTGTGCCATATATGTGTGTGCGATTCCTGCTGTACAGGCGGATACTGCTACGATCTTCATTTTTTAATCCTCCTTGATCTGGCTCAATAACTCATATACTTCATCGTTTGTTTCCGCCCGGGAAAGACCTTCCCGGAATTCATCCCGCATCAGACTGCGGCTCAGCATGGCGAGCACTTTCAAATGTAAATTTGCAAAAGTATCGTCGCCGTTTTCTGTATGAGGTACGCCCAGCAAAAACACCTGATCGATATCTTCGCCTTCGTCATCTCCCCATCGGATCTTTTCTTTAAATCTGGCATAGATAACGAACGGTTCCCTGACATATGATGTTTTCGCGTGCGGCATTCCGATATCATATCCTATATATGTCGAAAATGTTTCCTCGCGCTCCCGGACATCCTTTTCGAACCCGTCCATATCCGTTACTTTTTCATTATCCAGATGTGTCAGATAATGAATGACCTCCTCCTTTGTCTTTAGTTTCTCCTCTGAGAAAACGATCAGTTCTTTTTCGAACATCTGATGTACCCCCTTTTGATGATTCTATTGAACCATATCCCCCGCCGAAAGCGTAGTTCGTCTATTTCTCCATAGATTCAGGCAAAACACATCCCTAATTCTCTCTCAGCACATCCAGTACAGTGATCAGCGTCTCAAAATCCTGCTCCCGGATCAGCTTTGCCACGCTTTCTCCATTTGAGAGGAGACTTCCGACCGATTTATAGAACAGCTGGAGATTCGCATCTCCTTTTTCTTTCATGGACAGAAGAAAGACGATCCGGACCGGTTCCTGATCCCATAGGACCGGTTCATCCAGTATTCCCGTCACCACAAAGCTTTTTTCTCCTTCCGGTCTGTAAGGATGGGGAATAGCGATCATATTTCCAAAGGAAGTGGATCCAAGCTCCTCTCTTTTGAGCACATGTTCATAAAACTGTTCCGACGCCATTCCGGTATCAACGGCTGCAGTGCACAGCTGCCGCAGTATGTCATTCTTATCAATCCCTTTCATGTGCGGCAGGAACCTGCTCCTGTCGAAGAATTGAAGCAGCTCACTGCGTGCGTCATAATGCAGGTAATCATCCAGTTTCCTTCTGTTTTCCCGGCCGCGTATGGAATTGACTTCGATGATCGGGACCGGGACGGGTTCCTCGATATGAACCGTTGTCAGAATATAATCGAATTGATTAAAATCAACATCAGAAAAATCTGTCGATTCATGAGTCGCGATCACATTCAGTCTGTCCCCAAACTCTTTTTCTATATTGTATGACAGTAAAGCGGCGGAACCCCTTCCCGTGCCGCACACGAGAAGTACGTTCTTTTTATGCTTCTCCCTGTATCTCTCAATAGCCAGATGAAAATGCAGGGCGACATACGCCTTTTCATCCCTTGTCACATTTTTACCATAGCGCTCTACCATCTTGCTGCATGCAACGTTTGCCATCTCATACGCCAGCAGCGCTCCTTCCCTGATCTCATCGATCAGAGGATTCTCAATGGGCATGTTATAAAGCATCCTGACCTTCAGCGCGACAAGGTGTGTCGCCAGCATGGAGATCAGTTCAAAGTCATATTTGAAATCATAGTGGAACATGCTGTCAATTTCCTTCAGCATCTCCGTAACCACCTCATAGATATCTGCCGTTACCACCGAATTGCCCCGGGATTCGGAGATTTTTTTGCTTTCCAGATGAAGCATGACATGTCCAAACTCACTTCCCGGAAATCTGACCCCGAAGGTGTTTTCGATCTCAGATATGATTTCCTCTGTAATCTGTCTTTCCTCATCATCCGTATACTTTTCATATCCTTCCGCCGCTTCCAGAATATATCCTCGTCTGATCCGAATGATGGCGATATAAATATGAATGACCAGGTTATTAAAAATATATTCCGGCATGCGGAAATGATGCTTTTTGAATACTGTACGTAAAATACTCGCGATCACGGTCATGTCTTTATTCAGGGATCTTCCCGAATCACTCAGGATATTTTTGTTCAGTTCCGTCAGGCATCTGCGCACATTGTTTTCCGAACCAACGATTCTGGACCCTTTATAAGCGGCGGATTCTATCTCGAGATCATACTTTTTCAGAATGTACCTGACCAGCTTCAGGTCCTTCTTAAGGGTGGAACGGCTGATGAACATCTCTTCACACAGATCATCAAATTTAACAGGCTCTCCTGCAGATATCATTCTTATGATGACAGACCTTGCCCTGGTCTTAGAACTGTCCTCATGAAGAGCAGACTCCTGCTGTAGCGCAAGAAACTTATTAAAACGTTCACGGTCAGAGACCTCCAGTTTGCTTCCGAAATGCGGCCTTGTAACAATATTCGCCCCATGTTCATTGATCATTTCATTGATATATGAAATATCGTTGAAGATCGTACGCTTTGAGACTCCAGTCTGCTCGGAAAGTTTTTTGCCCGTAATATATTCCGTTTCCGATAATAAGCCAAGCAGCTTCATCCATCTTTCCATACTCTGCTCCTTTTCAGTCGTATCTTCACAGAGGCGCTCGTGAAACGCTGTTTCACATTTTCCTC